>DADO01000103.1:5944-8229 GCA_002509325.1 Methanosarcina sp. UBA402
TCTTAACCGAATCCAAATGAATATAGAGTATACGAATTCGACTGGGAGATGAAACGAAAATGAGAAACATAAATATCTTGTATTACGGAAAGGTAAAAAAGGTAGACGTATACGAAAGCATGTTTGAGTATGTAAAAAGTTCCGGCATTACGGATTGCGAGAAAGATTACACCGAAGGCCAGCCTGACTATTTTGTGGAGGAGTGGCAGGCAGCACTGGACAGCGAGATGTATTTTGAATATGACCTGATGAAAGATGCAGGAGAAATCGAGGTTGATGGGCAAACTTATACCCGTATAGGCAGGCGGGTAACCGAATTAAGTTATGTACCCACTGACAGCCTGCCAGAAATTCTATATGTTATTTATCACAGCGATCATAACATGCGAAAATGTAACTTCACCAATGAAATCTTCCAGACAAAAGAAGAAGCAGAAAAGAGAGCAAATGAGCTTAGAGGAAAATGCAATCTCTCCTAAGCAATCTCTCCTGATTTTTTACTGCCTAGAGTATTATAAATAAACCATAAATAAACCAGTAAAAAATCAGTTGAAAACCAAAAAGATCAA
This sequence comes from Methanosarcina sp. UBA402, assembly GCA_002509325.1. Taxonomy (GTDB): domain Archaea; phylum Halobacteriota; class Methanosarcinia; order Methanosarcinales; family Methanosarcinaceae; genus Methanosarcina. The sequence continues at coordinate 6,514 of DADO01000103.1, forward strand.
TTAAATTAGTAGGGACCTGTAACCAAACCTGAAAAATGGGCACATTTACATTGTTGATCGGATTTGAGAGTTTACCTCTGAACACAACTTCACAGGAACCGACTCTCACGACCTAATTTTGCAACTTGTAGGGGATAAAACCTGAAGCATTCCCCTAACTCTGCGGGTTTCCAGGAAGGTATTAAGATTATACGTTCCCGGAGACTGCGTTCCGCAGGCAGGTTTCCCAATCTTCAGGATGATCCGTGTTGTCGCACTGCCACTCAAATTCGCGCCTTGCAAGCCTGATAGTTGCACGTGCTTTTTTGAGCGGAACTAGCTCTTTTCCGACATCTCCGATCCCACCAACTTCAAGGCAGCTCACAATATCAATCAGAAAACTTTCCAGAATCTCTGGCGGTATCGATTCGTTCCTTGCATGGATTTCTGTGCATTTTGCGAGATATCCTGCAAGTACCTTAATCAGTTTCGCGTCACGCATGATTCTAACTCCTTTGCACGATAAGTGGCAATTCACCTCGTCAAACTGGGCTTTAGATTTGATAATCGCAAGAATTATGATCTTAATAAAAATGCAGACATATCTTCCTGAATTCAGCCCAGGATACCCTTCAATCCTGATTTCCCAGGGACAGTACTTCAACAGCAATTAAAAATATGTATTTTCGAGGCTTAAAGTTTTCTAAATAATCGTATTTGAGAGAAACTATGAACGCCCAGAAGCCAGCCTAAAATTTATAAGGTCGTATAGGGTATCTTTTCTATTATTGTGTTTATAAAATTAATTAGCAAAGATTACTATTTAATCGACTATTCCCTCATGAATTTCTCTCTATCCTGACCGAATATTCGATTTGATAGAATAAATGTCTCTTGAAGGGTTATGGTGGGTTGAAAATATTGAAGAATTCGATATCCGGGATAAAATCAGCTGGAAATGGACAGCAATGATACGACAGCCCGACTTTATAACGAAAGATATGATAAAAAAGGCAATAGAAGATATAGAAAAAATGAAAAATCTATCTGCACTTTCCAGAGTAAGGTTTCAAAGCCTCCATGAAGGCTTATCAACCTTGACAAAGACTACTTTCATGACCGTCAGAACAAATGTTTCAAAGCCTCCATGAAGGCTTATCAACTTGTTTGCGAAAAGGGGAAACAACTGTTGTAAAAAGTTTCAAAGCCTCCATGAAGGCTTATCAACCCAGATAATGCATATTGGCCCATACTCTGAGGAAGGCCCGACAATAGAGAAACTATACAACTTCATTGAAGAGAAAAGCTATGAATTTGATGGCAGCCTGCCTGATGAAAGACACCACGAGATATACATAAGTGATATGCGCAGGACAAAGCCAGAAAAACTTAAAACTATTATAAGGCAACCCATGAAAAGAAGAAGTTAAAGTAATGAGTGGAAATTCGAAAACTTACCAAGATGTTCTTAAAACACATTTTACCTCCTAAAATACACGTTTCGCTTCTTTGCTTCTCTAAAATACACTTTATTGCTTTTTACTCCTCTAAAACAAACTTTTTTCCCTTTTTATGTTTCCCTTATTCCTCGGCTTTGTAGAAAACCTACTTTAATCAGCTTCAATAGACTCTGAAATAAATAAGTAAAAATATATCAGTCAATTCAGTTTAAATAAATAGAAAACTCGTTATCTCAGAGGATTTCTACAGAGCGCGACAAGAAGTTATAACATGAAT
>DADO01000140.1 GCA_002509325.1 Methanosarcina sp. UBA402
TCATATCTTAATTTCATATCTTAAACTCTCAGACCTGAGTCTTCAAACCTTAAAGGCCTCAGATCTTAACATTTTCTCTTGCCCATTGTGCCCCAGCGTCGAGAACCATCTGGTTAAACTCGATGACTTTGGGTTTCCCTGCGAAGTTTTCGGCAAGAGCTTTCTTGAAGACTTCCTCTTCTAATCCAGTTGCATTAAGGCCAACCAGGACTCCGAGCATGAAGGAATTCGCGGCTTTCTCAGACCCGGCTTCCTTGGCTTTCTCGGTTGCAGGGACTGCAACAGCTCTTACATGCACAGGCGTTTCGGCTTCGCCGATGGACGAGTCATAGAGGATAACTCCTCCTTTTCGGACTGCCCCTTCAAACTTCTCAAGAGAGGGGCGGTTCATAGCCACCAGGATGTCCGGGGTGTAGACTGTAGGAGAGCCTATAGGCTGGCCTGAAATTACTACCGAACAGTTCGAGGTACCTCCTCTCTGTTCCGGGCCATAGGACGGGAACCAGGAAGCGTTGAGGTTTGCCTTTACTCCAGCCTGCGCAAGGATAATGCCCATGCTGAGGACGCCCTGCCCTCCGAAACCTGCAATCTTGGTCTGGATCGGGGCAAAGTCTTTTCTGGCAGGCTTTTCCCCGGTATCTGCCTCAATACCGTATAACCGCTCAAGAGTTTCAGTTGTAAAGTCACTGACTCCACGGTGCAGGGGTCCGACCTCCTCAGATTTATCCCTGAAGTTCTTGAGTGGAAATTCCTTTTCCATCTCCTCATTTATGAAATTGATAACCTGTTCCGCATTCATCTTGAGATTAGTGGGGCAGGCTGCAAGAACCTCAACAAAAGCATATCCTTTGCCGTCACGCTGGATTTCAAGTGCCTTATGCACGGCTTTTCTGGCTTTCCTGATATGGGAAATGTCCGAGACTGAAACCCTTTCAATAAAGACCGGAGCCTTGAGGTTGTCCAGCAGTTCGCATATGTGTAGAGGATAACCTGCAAAGCGTGGGTCTCTGCCCTCTGGGCATGTTGTGGTCTTTTCACCCACAAGAGTTGTAGGCGCCATCTGTCCGCCTGTCATTCCGTAAACGGTATTGTTCACGAAAAAGACCGCAAGCTTTTCACCCCTGTTTGCAGCCTGGAGAGTCTCGTTCAGACCTATGGAAGCAAGGTCTCCATCTCCCTGATATGAAATAACCACAGCATTTTCTTCAGCCCTGGAAACTCCTGTCCCTACCGCAGGCGCACGGCCGTGAGCAACCTGGATATTACCTGTGTCAAAATAATAATAAGCAAAGACCGCACAACCCACAGGGCTGATCATAACGGTTCTGTCCTGAATTCCAAGGTCATCAATTGCCTCGGCAATAAGCTTATGCAGAACCCCATGTCCGCAGCCAGGGCAGTAGTGAGTGGCTGTCGTGGCTGTCCCTCCTTTGCGAGGGTAGTCCGCATACAGGGCTTTTGGCCTTCTTATTACTTTTTCTCCATTAATGATTTCTACTGCCATTTTCATGCCTCTCCTGCAATTTTCCTGATTTTTTCCATTATCTGGTCGAGAGTGATCAGGTTCCCTCCCATACGATTTACAAGCTCTACAGGCTGTGAGCAGTTGATTGCGAGCCTGACATCATCTATCATCTGTCCATTGCTCATTTCCACGGAAATAAAGGAACAGCCTTTCTCTGCCAGGGCTTTCAACTGCGTCTCAGGGAACGGGAAGAGAGTTTTCGGCCTGAAAAGCCCGACTTTGATACCTTCCTGCCTGGCAAGGTCTACGGCTGACCTGCAGATCCGGCTGCTGATCCCGTAAGAAACAAGGACAATTGAAGCGTCATCGGTCAGATATTCCTCGTAATCGACTTCATTCTGCTTTATGAGTTCGTACTTTGCCTGCAATTTTTCATTGAACTCTCCAAGCTCATCGAAGTCCAGAAAGATAGAGGTAATAAGGTTGGGCCTGGTTTCGGCTGTACCATTGACCGCCCAAGAGGTATCGATCTCAGGAATAATTGCCTGCTTAGGGAATTCAAGCGATTCGATCATCTGTCCGAGCACCCCGTCTGCAAGCACCACAGCAGGGTTCCTGTACTTGAAGGAAAGCTCGAAAGCTTTCATGGTAAAGTCGCACATTTCCTGTACAGAATTAGGGGCAAGCACGATATTTTTGTAGTTCCCGTGCCCTCCGCCTTTTACTATCTGGTTGTAATCCGCCTGCTCAGGTCCTATGTTTCCAAGGCCTGGGCCTGCCCGCATAACATCTACAATCACGCAGGGAAGTTCGGCGCCAGCAAGGTAGGAGAGCCCTTCCTGCATCAGGCTAATTCCAGGGCCTGAAGAAGATGTCATGACCCTGTGCCCTGCCGATGCTCCTCCATAAACCATGTTAATCGCCGACTCTTCGGATTCGGCCTGGACGAATTTCCTCCCTATTTTCGGGAAATACTTGGATGCATCGTGCAGAATCTCACTTGCCGGAGTTATTGGATATCCGAAGAAACAGTCACATCCGGCATAAAGTGCACCGGCGATTACTGCAGAATTGCCTTTTATGAGTTGTGTTGCCATAGTTTTCCTCCTTTCCTGCTTTACTTGGCTTCCTCAGCTTTCAGGGGTATATGAATTTCTATTGTAAGCGGCTCAGGACAGGTATAATAACAGCTTGCACAGCCTGAGCAGCCCTCTCCTTTGTATTCCACATAATGGTAGCCCCTAGCATTCAGATTTTCACTCATGAAAAGCACATCTTTGGGGCAGGCTAGAAGGCAGCGCCCACAGGCCTTACATTCCAGAATATTAATAACAGGGTATGGTTCTTTTTTTTCGTTCTTTGACATATGAGATCCTCATGTTTTATCTTTCAGTTGTCCTTGGGGCTCTTCTCAGTTTTCAGGCCCATTCCCGGGTTTGGGGCTACATGAGTATTTACTTTCCTTCACGGACTTTTTCCAATCCTTGTTTTTCTTCAACCGGTTTTGCGTGAAGGAAAGAAAAGCCTTCAGTTGACCACGTATTTCATATTCTTAATCGTAATTTAACACATTATATCACAATTTAACGTTTTAGATCATAATTTAACACTGTAATACGTAATTCCATACTGTAAATCGTATAATCTGTTATATGCCGTACCTTAACGGGAATACTTAGATAACGCTAAAAATGAAACCGGAGCAGGATCTTCTCAAAGCAAACTTTTCAGAAGTTTAAGGTACTTATTTCTTTCCATTTTTTCCCTTTTTGCTTTTTGATTTGACCCTAAATTTATCGACTTTCGGATCAAACCATATCTTGATTGCTTTTTAATCGAACCCGAGTTCTTCACAGAGAGTTTTTCAGGTTATTTAAGGGTTCAGTTCTTCTGGGGTTCAGTTTATCTGGGGTTCAGTTCTTCTGGTCTTTATCCCGGATCTCGACCCTGCGGATTTTTCCACTAATGGTCTTTGGAAGCTCGTCTACAAACTCTATAATACGCGGATACTTGTAGGGAGCAGTGACTTTTTTTACGTGTTCCTGAAGCTCTTTTTTAAGTTCTTCTCCAGGCGTGTATCCTTTTGTGAGCACAACGGTTGCCTTGATAACCTGGCCTCTGATAGGGTCAGGAGCACCTGTAATTGCACATTCGAGCACTGCAGGATGCTGTATAAGGGCGCTTTCCACTTCAAAAGGCCCGACTTTATATCCTGAGGTCTTTATGATATCATCAGCTCTTCCCACAAACCACAGGTAGCCGTCTTCATCCATCCAGGCCATATCCCCTGTATGATAATAGCCGTCGTGCCAGGTTTCCTCAGTCTTCATAGGATCTTTTCCATAGTGGACAAACAGCCCGACAGGTTTTCCTTCCTTTGTGTTGATAACGATTTCTCCCTCTTCCCCTACTTCACAGAGTCTGCCGTCCCTGTCCATCAATTCAATTTTATAACCAGGAGATGGTCTTCCGATAGACCCGGGTTTCGGCTCCATCCAGGGGAAGGTTCCGATAGTTACAACGGTTTCAGTCTGTCCGAAACCTTCCATAAGCTTTATTCCGGTGAATTCGAGGAATCGGTTATATACCTCAGGGTTAAGGGGTTCACCTGCAACAACTGCATATTTCAGGGTACTGAAATTGTACTTTGAGAGATCTTCTTTAATCAGGAAACGGTAAATCGTCGGCGGGGCACAGAATGTTGTAACTCCGAATTTCGTGGCTTTTTCAAGCATACTTCTGGCTTCAAATCTATCGTAGTCATAGACGAAGACCGCACAACCTGATATCCACTGTCCATAAAGTTTTCCCCACACGCACTTTCCCCATCCGCTGTCTGCAACCGTATAATGCAGCCCATTATCTTCCACGTTCTGCCAGTATTTTGCGGTGATAATATGCCCTAGAGGATAGGTAAAGTCGTGTTCCACCATTTTCGGAAAGCCAGCAGTTCCTGAAGAGAAATAAACAAGGGAAATATCGCTATTTTTCGTAGCAGCCTCGCCTGAAGGGCATTCAAAATCAGGGGAGGCTTCTTCAAGCTCTTTCCTGAAATCAATCCAGCCTTCCCGGACATTTCCTCCGACGACTGCTTTTTTGAGCGGGACATTTCCACATTCGGAATGTGCTTCGTCTACCTGTTCGGGAACTCCGTCTTCAGATATGCAGACAATCATTTTCAATCTGGCTTTTTCGATCCGGTATACGATGTCCCGTGTCTTGAGCATGTGAGTTGCAGGTACAGCAATGGCTCCCAGTTTATGCAGTGCAAGGATACAGTACCAGAACTCATATCGGCTCTTTAAGGTCAGCATAACATAGTCACCTTTCCCGATCCCATGTTTTGCAAAGAAATTTGCAGCTTTATCGCTGTAGTACTTCAGATCTTTGAAAGTAAAGGTCCTCTCTTCCCCATTATCGTCACACCAGATCATTGCAAGTTTTTCAGGGGATTCTCTTGCATAGGCATCGACTACGTCATAGGCAAAATTGAAGTTCTCAGGAACAAGAATTTTGAAATTTTCTTCGAAATCCTCGTAGGATTCGAAATCAGTTTTAGAAACAAATTGGTTGAGCAAGGAAGTCATTCTAGACACCCGTTTTATCTGTTAATTTTGTATCTTTTATATTTTGAAGGTTTCAGACCTGATTAAGTTTCAAGGCTTTATCTCGGATATCGGGTTTTTATCGGGTTTGAGATCAAATCAGATTGACTCAAATCAGATATCATCGTATCCAGTTAAGTTTAATCAAATTACATCAAATACAAAATGGATTTACATTAAATTGAGATGTGTTTACATCAAATCGAAATGCATTTACATCAGATAGGGATGTATTAACGAATCATATTATTGCTGCCAGGAATTTGGCTGGCTTTCCTTCCAGAGCTTCCATGGCATGTTCGTAAGCGGAGTCAAAATAAATGGAGTCTCCTTTATTCAGAATAATCTCATTATTGTGGATATAGACCTTCAGGCTTCCCTCAAGCACATAGTTAAATTCCTGACCTGGGTGGGAATTGGTCTCAGGTTTTGTCCCACATGGTTTGGGTTCGACTGAAACTATAAAAAATTCAGTTTTTTTGTGAATGAATTTTTCAGCCAGGTTCTGATACCTGTACTGCTTCCTCCTCTCAACACTGACTCCTTTTCCATCCCGTGTAACTGTAAAAATATTCATGCGCGGCTCTTCCCCTGTCAGGAGGGTAGCCATGTCTACACGCAGCTTGTGTGAAATTTCAAAAAGTACACTTGCCGGAATATCCTCAGTTCCATTTTCGTATTTCTCATAGGTTTCATCGGATATCTGCAGATATTCTGCCATGTCTTTGACCGTGAAATCCGATAGTTCACGTAGTTCACGAACTCGAGCTGCAATTTCTTTTATTTTTTCCTGCATGATACGACTTCTCCAGCTGGATTTTTCAAGAATTATCTAATATCTACTTAAAAACCTTTGGCTTTGCAGATTTAATGCCTGTTTGAAAGGAGTTTTCCTTCTAGAATTATTTAGAATTATAATTAATATACATTATGATTATGCCCCGCAAATCCTGTTATAGGAAGTATAGGAGGATAAGTATCGCGGAACTTAATCTGCAGCTTTAAAATAAGGTTATTTATATCAGACTAGGAAAAAATAACAATAGAAGTGCGAAATCCCTGAATTTTTAGCTCAGGAAACATAAGTATCTATTATTATTCATTTTAATAGCCATTTTCAAGGCTGACTGAAAATGATAACAAAATATTAATTTTTTCTATAAGATAAACTATGTAGAAGGGAATAACTATATAGAAAAATTAATTTACAGACGATAAGACAGAAAGCCCCTAGGTCTTTAGCCTAGGGCATGAATGCCGTCAACCTCATCCTTGATTTCTAATATATGCCGTTGCCGTTTCTTTGCTTACATTTCCAATTTTTTAAAAAAAAAAAAAAAAAAAAACAACAAAAAAATTTTTTTTTTCCATC
>DADO01000108.1:0-184 GCA_002509325.1 Methanosarcina sp. UBA402
AAAAAGCAAATTCAAGTGTTGGATATTGAGCAAATTAAAGCATTGGAAGAAAGCTTCAATTCTATTATCATGAAAGGAATTGAAGAAAATCCAGCTTCTCTAAAACCCTGAAAAGAAAGGAACAAGAGGTGCAAGTCCAAAAACTAAATCTAGGAATCTGCTTGATAGGTTTATAGAATACAAG
>DADO01000108.1:437-584 GCA_002509325.1 Methanosarcina sp. UBA402
ACTTGAAAGTTCCCTGACAGACTTAAAAGTTCCCTGACAGATTTAAAAGTTCCATTTGAGAATAACCAGGCAGAAAGAGATATCAGGATGATGAAACTTCAGCAGAAAATATCAGGGACTTTTAGGGCCATACAAGGAGCGGGAGCT
>DADO01000108.1:916-3328 GCA_002509325.1 Methanosarcina sp. UBA402
TCAATAACTCATGCCCATTACCAAAGAATGGTTTGCCTGTTTTTGAGGATATAGTTACTAAAAAATAAAAGATTTCTCAGAATTCTTCACTACTCTGAGAGAATTTGAGAATTCCAGGCAATTCCATATTAAATTTGTATTTTTTATAACTTGAAGCTTCAAGAATCTGCTGTTTTATATAATATAGCGCACTCAGAAGGCTCTCACTGTTTTCAGAATCCATATCTCCTGCATAGGGGTGGATATTTTCTTCAAGGGCATTCAGAAGCCCTGGATCAAGGTCGTTTATGAAGTAAGTATCCAGAACCAGAAGGTTTGAAATCTGCTCGTAGAAACCTACAAGTTCTCGAAGCCAGTTCGGAACCCCGTAATCCCTTACATACTTCTCCCTGTTAAGAAACGCAAGGTAACTGGAAATAGTATCTATGAGATCTTCGGTTAGTCTGTTATCAGGAAACACGATTGGGAAACGTTTCATCACTACAGGAGCAGTGTAGCCCGAGTACATCATTTTGGACCTGCAGACTGAAGGAAAAAGCCTGGCAACCGAACTGTTAAGGGCTGCAGTAACGTAAGCATATTTGCTTGGGTCCTTGAGAACAATGCCGCATCCATTCTCAAACACATGATTTCCGGCAGCATCATATGCAGCCTGCAGACGATAGCCTTCAGTAGCAATAATTTTTGGAGTGTTGAAGTAATCTAAAAATTTTCTTCCTCTTATCTCATAGTCTGCAGATTTAAGGGGAGAGTCATCGCGACAGAACCCTTTTTTGAATTCCAGAATTCTCCCATAAGCCATAGGGAATCTTGTTTTGAGTTCTTCAGGAGGAATTACTTTGTATTCTTTCTTTTTTCCCTTATCTGACAACTCATAAGGTAGCATGAAACGGTAAGGTGAAGGGCGAAATGCAAATTTCTCGGAAAAAGCCCCTGATACGTACGGATAGACAAGCTCGGGTTCTAAAAATACAGGTCTACACAGGCCTTCACAAAGATAATATGAATCGGAGCCTCCTTCCTCAGGAAGAGCAAGCCTGTGGAGCAGCTCATTTTTTGTGTTTACGCCCCCGAAAATGCTCTCGGAGACATCTCCAAGTGTAACAGGAATTTCGCATATTTTTTCTACAATTTTGTCTTGTTTAAGGAACATCTATTTTTCACTTCTGTAGGGGTACATTGAGAAATACGTTCTCTTGTACGTTTTATTTTCAGGACGCTTTTATTCTCAGGGAGCAAATATCCGGATGGAATGTAACGGTTTTATCCAGATGAAATGTAACAATTGTATCCAGATGAAATGCAACAATCTTGTCCAGATAGAATTTAACAATTTTATCTAGATGAAATAATGACAATTGCATGACATCCCTGATTTTTGGACTCTTAGACCCCCCATTTGAGATATCAAGTCCTGCCTGAACCTGAATAGGATCGGATTAGCTATGCAAAGAATAATACAATATCATAAGTATATAAATATAATCCCACTGATAATAAATTATAAATATAAATCATGACAAATAAGATTGAAAATAAAAAGTACAAGTCAGGTAAAGAAGAACTAAATAGGATTTTGTGCTATAATAAAATTTGTGCTACAACTGATTAAAAGAATTTAAATACGTACACTCCGATTAATGGTTAATATGCAGGAAAGAGATAAACTCAAAGCTTTTGTTATAAGAAAGGCTACGCCGCAAGATATTCAGGCAATGCTTGAAATCTTCAATTACTATATCAAAAAAACTTTTGCAGCCTACCTCGAGACTCCTGTTGGCCCGGATTTTTTTCAGGCTTTCAATGATGAAGATGGACCTTATAAAAACCAGTATTTTCCCTATTATGTAATGGAAGAAAATAGCAGAGTGATAGGTTTCGGAGCTCTGAAACCTTATTTTCCCTTCCGAAATTTCCAGCACACTGGAGTTGTCTCATATTTTATCCTGCCAGAGTATACAAGAAAAGGCCTAGGAGCAAAGCTGCTGAATGTGCTGTACCGGGATGCTAAAAAGAAGAATATGAAATGCCTCCTTGCAAATGTTTCCTCGAAAAACCAGGCCAGCCTGAATTTTCACCTTAAGCATGGATTTGTAGAGTGTGGCAGGTTTAAAGCTGTAGGAACGAAGTTCGGAAAGTACTTTGATATTATATGGCTCCAGAAGTTCCTGGAATAAAATTCAGAAAACAGAATTTGAAGTGATCGATTATTTTTAGCATTTGATTGTTTTCTTGTGCTTGGTTATTTTTTAGCGAATTTCTATCATTAATAACTGGCTATTTACAGACGATAAGGCAGAAAGCCCCTAGGTCTTTAGCAGACGATAAGACAGAAAGCCCCTAGGTCTTTAGCCTAGAGGATGAATGCCGTCAACCTCATCCTTGATTTCTAATATATGCCGCTGCCGTTTC
>DADO01000107.1:0-1309 GCA_002509325.1 Methanosarcina sp. UBA402
ATCAAACTTATTTTGAAAATGTTTGCGGTCAAACCTTTTAAAGTTTGTAGAACTCGGGCGCTTACTCTGGTTTTGCGTAGATTTCTGCCATGGTGTGCAGCCACCTGTGGAACTCCTCATGCTTTCCAGGGCCTATTATTTCAGTTTCTACAACCTCAAAGGACTCCAGCAGATCTTGCTGAACAGCCTGTGAGAGGCAAGCATCAGCCATCGGGAAAAGGTTATTTTCCTCTTTATCAATATGCAGGGTCAGAAGCTGGATATAGGCTCTTGAATTCTCAACTATAGACGGCAATTCCCTGTTTTCTCCTTTTTCGGAAACTTCCTTTTCAATTCTGCTGACATACTGCCTTCCCTCTTCATGTTCTTTTTTAAGGGGAGATATCAGTTCTCCTGCACCTGGAATTCCTGCTTTTTCCATTTCAGGGAAAAGGTAAGCCTCTTCTTTTGTGTGGTGGCATTTATCAACAAATACCCTCATAAATTCTACGAGTTCCTCAAGGTGTCCCGATTTCACGTTTTTTCCAGTCTCTATATTTTTACATACGCCGCCAAGGATTCTCAGCATCAGTTTGACAGCTCTATGTTCTTCATTCAGATCATCCGTTGGTTTCATTTTGATTCCCACTCCTTATTTTAAAAACTCAAAATCTGACCACATTCCCATTTCTGGTGAGTTGCTTTTTATTCTCTCTTCCGGCTCTGTACTTTGTTGAGTTTGCATTCCGAAGCCTCAGAAATAAATATATGTTATGTATAATGATACTAATAACTAATATAATTACAATCGGGGGTTATTAAATATGGAAGAACATAAACATCTGGAATCTAAAGAATTGCTTGAAAGCATGAGTGATAAACTGGGCTTTACTCCAAACATTCTTGAAATTATTGGAGAGCTTGACAGCGAATCCCTCAAAAAATATAACAGATGCAATCAGAAGCTTCTCTCAGATGGAGCCCTGCCTGCAAAGGTGAAGATATTGATAGCTCTTGCAGTCGTTGCATCCAAGCAGTGTGAAAGGTGCACTGTTGTGCAGATGCAGAGTGCGCTCAAGAATGGGGCCACAAAAGAAGAAATTATGGAAGTTATGGATGTCATATTCATAACCTCGGGGGCACCTGCTGTAGCAGCTTGCAGAGATGCGTTAAAACTGCTAAAGTAAGGTATCTTTAATTTTACAGACGATAAGACAGAAAGCCCCTAGGTCTTTAGCCTAGGGCATGAATGCCGTCAACCTCATCCTTGATTTCTAATATATGCCGCTGCCGTTTCTTTGCTTACATTTCCTATTGTTGAAGCAAAATA
>DADO01000107.1:1500-2865 GCA_002509325.1 Methanosarcina sp. UBA402
GAATCTCTTCAGATAGTTGCCCTGACTCTTCCTCAGTCTTGAAAGATTTACTTCATTTTTCTTTTCTTCAGGGCAGTATATGATGCCAGAATCCCGGCTGCCGCAAACATAAATCCAGCTCCCGGAGCACCTTTATTTTCCTTTTCTTCATATGAAGCCGGATCTCCTTCACGTTCTTCTCCGGATGTCTCTCCTGTGCTCATGAGATTATATTCCTGATCTCTGGCAGGAGTGATTTCAACTGACTGGCTACTTTTTTCCAGGCTTACGATAGCAAAAGGCGAAAAGCCCGGAGTTTCTGCCGTGAAGTAGAAGTAACCTTCATTTTCTCCGGTCAGGGTTGTAGGCAGTGCGTTCCATGTGTTATCACTGTACCTGTAAAGGGTTATTGTGCTTTCACCTATGCCGTTTTCGTAAAGCCATGTCCGGTTTACCCTGAAACTTATACGGGCGTTTTCAAGGTTTTCTGAACTTGAAAAGCCGCTGTTTCCTACCCAGATATTCAGGTTTTTGTAGACGGTTCCGGGAGCAGGCTCCTTCACTATTGAGGACGTGTTCTTCAGCATCTCCACAATTGTGGTTGTTTTTCCAAAGCTCTTTTTAGGGTCAAACTCAACAGAAACGATCTCGTTTGTCTCTCCTTTGAAAGTGTAGCAGGTGTGAATTCCTTTGAAAATCTGCTCATTTGAGATCTCTTTGAGCTCTACGTTTCTGCTCGATTCCGGAGAACCCCCACCACCTCCACCTCCGCCGCTACTTCCTCCATTTCCACTGCTTCCCCCATTTCCACTGCTTCCTCCATTTTCACTATTCCCTCCGTCTCCACCGCTTCCTCCGAAAGGATCTATTTCTTCCGTAACTGTAATATAACCTGTTTTTGTCTCTGTATCGTTTCCGCAGGTAGTGTTAATTGCCTTTAGGGTTACGGTATAGGTTCCCGTGGCCGCATAGGCCCATACCGGATTTTTCTCTAAAGAGTCAATGCTTCCGTTTCCATCAAAGTCCCATTCCCAGGAATCCGTATTGCCTGTAGATAAGTCCGTGAACTGAACTGTGAGAGGGGGAGTACCGGAGAGAGGACTTGCAGAAAAGTCAGCTTCGGGGGGCGGGTATGTCACTATTATTTCCGAAGCCCCTGTGATGGGAACTGCTGAGACAGAATATCCGGAAATATTACCTGAGATTGTGAAATTTCCAGGTTCGATAATAGAAGGCACTGTAACCCTATATACAACAGTTCTTTCCCCTCCTGCCTGAAGGCTATCGACCCAGATCCATTCCAGAGTAGACTCTTTGAAAGTCTCGATAGTCTGGAAGACAGCTCCGTCATTTTCAAGTCTGCTTAGAGCCTATCCGAAAAGTGGT
>DADO01000223.1:0-3174 GCA_002509325.1 Methanosarcina sp. UBA402
GAAACGGCAGCGGCATATATTAGAGATCAAGGATGAGGTTGACGGCATTCATGCCCTAGGCTAAAGACCTAGGGGCTTTCTGTCTTATCGTCTGTAAATCTTTAAGCTTAATCTCCACCGAAAATTCTATATCTCTTAATAAATATTGTCATTTAACAGTTAAAATATTTTAGGGCTGATAGGTATCGTCATGATCTTCCATACCCAAGTTTATCTTAAGCCGTTTAAGATTTTAGGAAGCTTAAAGATATTTATTTCGGCTTCTGGTCGAATTCTGGAGGAGCAAAATAAATGATGCCCTCTTTACTGGCAAATTTTGATGTACTTCTCGGCTTTGCAATTTTAATTCTTACTATTTTTTACAGGTTTCAAGTCCCTCCTGTACTGGGCTTTCTTGTAACCGGAATGCTGATCGGTCCACATGGGCTTGGGATTCTGGGCGGAGGGCAGAATGTAGAACTGAACGCTGATCTGGGTGTAATCTTTTTGCTTTTTACCATAGGAGTAGATCTTTCCTTAAAAGAACTCTGGAAAATAAAAAAAGCCTTATTATTGGGTGGAAGTCTCCAGATTCTCTTAACAACAGCATTAGTTCTCATTGTATGCTCAGCACTTGGATTCAGTAATCCTACTTCTGCCTTTCTCGGCTTCTTGATTTCTCTTAGCAGTACCGCAATAGTTCTTAAAGTCTTTCAGGATAGAAATGAGGTCTATACTCTGCATGGGAAAACTTCTCTTGCAATTCTGATATTTCAGGATCTTGCCATTGTACCCCTTATCCTTATCACCCCACTTCTGGCTGGAAGTTCAATAAATTTCGAGACCTCATTTTCAACGGTTTTTCTCAAGGGCTCTCTGATAATTCTGGTTTTCATTTTAAGTGCCAAATTCCTGATTCCCCTTGTATTTTACCATGTAGGCAGAACAGGCAACAAAGAGTTATTCCTTATTAGCGTAGTTTTTATCTGCCTATCTACCGCTCTTTTTACCTCAAGTATTGGTTTGTCTCTCGCGCTTGGTGCCTTTCTTGCTGGAATTGTTATTTCCGGTTCTCAGTACAGCCATCAGGCAATGGGCAACATAATACCTTTGAGAGACATGTTCATGAGTTTCTTTTTCGTGTCCATAGGAATGCTCCTGGACATTGGGTATTTGCTTGATCATCTCTCTGTACTTGTTCTTGCAGCGCTTGCCCTCATTATCATAAAATCAATGGCAGGAATGGCTGTAACTATCTGTCTCGGCTATCCTCTCCGCACCTCGGTACTAACAGGACTTGTACTTTCGCAGGTAGGGGAATTCTCTTTTGTGCTTTCCAGGCTAGGAATCGAGTATTCTCTCTTACCAGAGGAAACTTATCAAGCCTTTCTGGCAGTCTCTATTATTACAATGGGGGTTACGCCCTTTTTGATTAATGCATCTTATAAACCTGCAGATTTCATTACCAAAAAGATTTCAGGTATGGCTTATGGAATGAAACTGGTACACGGCTTATACTCTGAATCCATTGAAGAAGAACAGGCTGAGCCTGAGATGAAAGACCACCTAATAATCACAGGTTTTGGTTTCTCAGGCCGAACAGTCTCAAAGGCTGCAAAAACCGCAGGCATCCCTTACATTATCGTAGAAGCAAACCCCGAAATCGTTAAGCAGGAAAAAATGAAGGAGGAAAACATCCACTATGGAGATGCAACGTTTGGAGCGGTACTGGAACATGCAGGCATCAAGAACGCAAGAGTTCTTATTATTGGGATTTCTGATGCGGCCGCCACAGAGAAGATAGTGGAGACTGCAAAGCAACTAAATCCAAACATCTACATTATCGCAAAAGTACGGGATTTGCAGGAAACGAAATGCCTTAACGCTCTGGGTGTGGACGAAATCGTCCCCGAAGAATACGAGACGTCCGTAGAAATCTTTGTCCGCCTGCTGGAAAAGTATCTGGTTCCAAGAGAAGATATTGAAAAGCTTGTAAACGATGTGCGGGCTAACGGCTACAGAATGCTGCGGAAATTATCTGATAATACAGGTATTGATAGCGAATTTAATATAAGAGATGGGCTTCAGGGGGTTGATATCCAGGTTCTTAAAGTGGGGAATAACTCAAGTTTTGATGGTAAAACCCTCACAGACCTGGATTTCAGGAAAAAACATGGAGTGACCGTGCTTTTGGTTCGCAGAGGCTCGGACTTAATCTATACTCCACAAGGCGATTTTTTCCTTCAGGCAAAAGATGCCTGTATCCTTCTGGGAAAAACTGAGGACCTTTATAATATCAGGAAATTCTTTGAAAGTGTTCACGGATAAACCAAAATAAGCCAAATTATCTAATTACTTATTTTTGTCCATACAATAAAAACATCTTTCTCTGCAATACAAATATATCTCATGCATCTGACTCTTTTCCTATGCGTCAGATCATTCTCGCTTCTACATCCCCAAGGCGAAAAAAGCTGCTTAAACAGTTGATAGGAGATAACTTCGTAACGCGTGCCAGCTCCTATGAGGAATCTCCTTATCCTGAATTGAGTCCCGAAGAACTTGTCATAAAGCACTCCGTCGAAAAAGCCAAGAACGTTGCTAAATATTTTGACAGTGGGATTGTAATCTCTGCTGATACCTCGGTGCTTTTTAGCGGAAAATCTCTGGGAAAACCTCAAAATTCTGAAAAGGCAGAGAAAATGCTGGAAATGTTAAGCGGACAAAGATTTAAGGTTATAACCGCGCTTACAGTTCTTGACCTTGACAGGGATAAGGAAATCACAGAACTGGAATCCACAACTATCTGGATGGATAAAATAAGCAAAGAACAGATTTCAGCCTATATCAGAACCGGAGAACCCCTTGATAAGGCAGGAGCTTTCTCTGCGCAGGGAAAAGGGGCAGTCCTTATAGAAAGAATCGAGGGCGATTTTTATAATGTTATAGGCCTACCTCTTTTCCGGCTGGGAAAAATTCTGCAGAGCGCTGGAGTATCTATATTTAAGAAAGATTGATCCTAAAACCGTTGGGCTGCAACCGCTGGGCCGCAACCGTTGGGCCGCAACCGTTGGGCCGGTTGATCACGCCGGATAGGGATTGGGGATAAGATCTTTAAACTCAAGCATTGGCCTGCAACCATTGGACCGGTTGGTCAGGCTGTTGCCAGGGGTTTTCGATCAAACCTTTTCTAAA
>DADO01000223.1:3352-29658 GCA_002509325.1 Methanosarcina sp. UBA402
TCTAAAAAGGTTTGCGGTTGATCATGCCTCCACCATGGGTTTTTGATCAAACTTTTTTTGAAAAAGTTTGTGGCGAAAGTAATAAAGCATCTCTGATTAATTAGATAACGATAAGTGAACTTTAATAATTTTGAAATTGAATTTGAGTAAAACTAAAGAAGTTAAGTCTATTTTAACAGCTTTTCAAATACTTTAATCTCAAGAGGGAATTCCGGATGCTCCAGGTTTATAATACTTTTACAAGAAGGAAAGAAGTTTTCAAACCTTTAAAGGAAGGTGAAGTCTCGATTTACGCCTGCGGGCCTACAGTTTACAGTATGCCTCATATAGGCAATTATCGCACTTTTCTTATGACTGATAATATTGTGAGAACTCTTGAGCACCTTGGATATAAACCAAAACTTGTAATGAACATCACTGATATCGATGACAAAACTATAAGAGATTCAAAAGTAGCCGGAATGTCTCTTAAGGATTTTACAGATAAATATACGGCAGAGTTCTTTAAAGGCCTTGATATGCTGAACATAAAAAGGGCTTCAGCTTACCCGAGGGCTACGGAAAATGTTGGCGGCATGATTGAACTTGCGCAAAAGCTGATTGACAGGGGGCTGGCTTATGAAAAAGGCGGGTCTGTCTATTACAGAATTTCAGCGTTTCCTGATTATGGCAAGCTTTCGAAGCTTGATTTCGATAATATTATAATTGGCGCATCAGTGGACGTAGACGAATACGACAAAGATAACCCCCGTGATTTTGCTCTTCTAAAGGCTTCAACTCCTGAGGAAATCGAAAGGGGAATTTACTATGAGAGCCCATGGGGAAAAGTTCGTCCGGGCTGGCATATCGAGTGTTCGGTAATGGCTATGAACAGTTTTGGTCCGACGCTGGATATGCATTTGGGGGGAATAGACCTTATTTTCCCTCATCATGAAAACGAGATTGCCCAGTCGGAAGGGGCAACTAGAAAACCATTTGCATGCAACTGGATTCACGGAGAACACCTCATAGTCGAAGGAGAGAAGATGAGCAAGTCCAAAGGAAACGTCTTCACACTCCCTGAGATTGTCGGGAAGTACGGTGGGGAAGTTGTGCGCTTCATGTTTCTCTCAGTTCATTACCGTAAAAAACTGGATTATTCCGATGCTTTTGCAGAAAATGCAAAAAATAATTATTTGAGGCTTAAAGAAACGCTTGAGAATCTTGAATTCGCTCTGGCAAGCGCAGAAGATACAGCTTGTTCCGAGGACGGGGAAATCCTTAAAATCCTCCCAGAGCTTGAAACTCTGTTCAGAGAAGCTCTTGAGGACGATTTCAATACCCCTAAAGCCATTACAGTTTTTAAGGAGCTTTCCCGTACAGCAAATAAGTATCTTAAATCCGGGAAAAATCGACAGGTTCTTGAGAAACTCCATTTCCTTTACAGGCAGTTTTCGGATGTTCTGGGTCTTTTTGCCGAATCCAGGAAAAAGGAAATTCCTGAAGAAGTAATGAGACTGGTTGAAGAGCGTGAAGCTGCCAGGAAAAAGAAAGACTGGGCAACTTCGGACGCTATCAGGGAAAAAATAAAAACTCTAGGTTATATTGTGCAGGATACCAAAGAAGGACCAAATGTAAAAGAAGCCGAAGAAAGTTAATGAAACGTTTAAATGATAGGCATCTTTACTTTTAAATTATAAACTTCTTTAATTCAAATCCTTAAAACGTCAATAATTATTTATCCACATATATACTATTTCATTCACGTTAATCTATTCTCAGGGCCGCATTCTCTTTTTCTGTGATGCGCGCCCGTATCGCCTATAGGGGGGCAATTTCTGGACAAAGCTATTGTTGATAAAGCTGTTGTTGGTGAAGAAGTTATCGATAACTCTGGCAGAAGTGCCTTAAAAGCAGGGTGTATTTTAGCCGAGCTGGGGCACGCTCCAGGCACGATAAAAAAATTTACGCTCGTATCTCCTAGAGCCCTGGAAGAAAAATCCACAGAATCGATTGATAATGCGATGCTTATGATTAAAGAAATCTCTAAAAAAGTTGTAGACAATATGGAGGAAACCCCTGCTGAGTTCAGGCCGTCTCAGGTGGAACTGACTTTCAACTTGCTCCTGACAATGAATGGGAGAGCAGTCATCACCAAATCGGAAAAGGAGAAAAATTTTAAAGTAATGTTAACGTGGAAGGATAAAGGAGAAGAGACTGAGAAGAAAATTCCTGAAGGGTAAAGTTTAAGCCCTGTTTATAAACTGTTCTTGCAATCTTCCTCCATAGTTCCAGAAGGAGGAAAGTAACATGAGGAAGAAATAAGTATGGTCTTAGGCAAATTAAATGTGGTAGGTAGTATGAGATCCAAACTTCTTGTTTTTTTACTTGCTATTTCGCTTATTGCAAACGCTTACTTTGTCCTGTTTGAAGAGCAGCCATCCTTTGAGGAAGAGCAGATTCAGGAAATGCAGGCTCGTATAAACAATCTTGAAAAGGAAAATGAAAACTACAAGGCGCAGATAAATCAGGATAATGAGTCGCTTCAGTCCTATGCTTCTCAGTTAGAGTCCTACCGTCAAAGAGTCTTTGAGCTTGAAAGTAGCTCTCAAATGTGTCCTGAAGGGATTGAAGGCTTTGCTACCCTTCAGGGACCAGCGGTATTCCAAAAAGTCGAACTTGAAAGGTCAGGCCCCTTTGTTGTGGAAAATGTTTTAGAGGAAGGGGCTTTGCTCAATCTCTCGGTTGAGATCAGACCCGGAAAAAGCCGTGTACTTGTTCAGACAACCCCTCTCAAAGGTGTAATCTTCCAGGACGCTGCAAATACTGCGGCTTTCGTGGCCGAAAACAAAACTGGAAAGCAACTGTCAAGCAGTGACATTATCTTTAGCATTACTGCTCCAGATGAAGCTCCTGGGGTCGATGGTCCCAGTGCAGGAGCCCTCATGACCCTGCTTACAATTTCAGCCATTAATAACAGTACCTTGAATAGCAGTATAACCCTCACAGGCACAATTGACAATGAAGGCAACATCGGTCCCGTAGGTGGAATTCTAGAAAAAGCTCAGGCAGCAAAAACCGGAGGCAAAACCCTTTTCCTTGTTCCTGAAGCAAACAGTGAACTTGTTACATATAAATATGTAGAAAGGAAGGCTGGCGGCTTTACTCTTATTGAGAGGAAGCCTGAAATAGTAGACACTGAAAAGTATATTGAAGAAAAAGTGGGAATCGATGTCGAATATGTTAATACAATTGATGATGTACTGAGGTATGAAAAATAAAATCCTGATCTACAAGAAGTAAATCCTGATCTATGGGAAGTAAAAAATCCTAATCTGAATTTTTACTGTAACCAGGATTGTTTTTCCGGGGATTGTTTTTCTTCCCCGCACTCACTTTTGCTGTTACAAACCGTTTTCTGGCGGTTTTGAGAAAGCATTCAGAACACAAAAATATCGAAATAATATCGAAATGCCGAAATAATATCGAAATGCCGAAATACTCCTGAAAAACAACTTTTTATCGATTATGTCATCCGAAATTACACCTATTATTGAAGAGCCTGCTCTCATTGTGACCAATACTGAAACTTCACTGGTAGTTGCCGACATCCATCTCGGGATCGAGTGGGACTTGTACAGGAGCGGGATCAATTTGCCAAGCCAGATGGGAGGACGGCTGGAGAGGATCCTGGGATATATCCTGGCAAATTCCCCTGACAGAGTAATACTTCTTGGGGATGTGAAGCATAATGTTCCTCAGGTCTCCTGGCAGGAAAAAGATGAAATTCCTCGCTTCCTTGAAACACTTGCAGAATACACACATGTGGACATTTTCCCTGGAAATCATGATGGAGGAATCGAACTTCTTTTTAACAGGCAAAAGGATATCAAGGTTCATTCTGCCCGCGGTGCGATTCTTGACGGGGTCGGATATTTCCACGGGCATACCTGGCCTGCACCTGAATTACTGGCTGCATCTCATATAGTTACTGCCCATAATCATCCTACTGTTCGTTTTACAGATGCTTTTGGCTATTCAATAGTTGAGCCTGCCTGGATCAGAACAAAATTCAATGTGGGTGTGCTTAAGAGGCGTTTCGGAAACCTTGATTTTGAAAATCCTGCACAGTGGGCAGATCCTGAACTCTTCGTAATGCCGGCTTTTAATGAATTGTGTGGAGGCGTGCCCTTTAACGAATCTACTCAGAAGGATCTGCTGGGTCCGGTTTTTTCCTCGGGCGGGATTGAACTTGAGGCTTCCGGAGTGTATCTGCTTGACGGGACAAAGCTCGGACTGCTCAGGAATATTAGGAAGTTACCGCATACAACGGTTAGAACCAGGACTGGGAACAGTAGACGTAACTCCAGAAGTCCTTCTTGAGATGAGTGATATATCTAGTCAACTATTTGTTACTAATCTTCTTTTGGAATTGATCTTCTTTTGGAATTGATCTTCTTTTGGAATCATTTTGGCATTAACACTTACTATCTCTAAAATATCCTCTCAAAAATAGTTATTCAGTAAATTGGCAATTTTTCTTTTTTGGAATATCTCTAAAAAGTATCAAAATTATATAAAGTTGAGAAAGATCTATATATGATTTGTGTAAATGTTCATTCAAATTTAAATTTTCAGACAGATCGAACCTCTGTTTTCCTAATAAGAACTACATAATATGCTTTGTTTAGGACGTCAACTCTTCAAAAAAATTCATTGAATTCTATATTGATTATTGCTCACAGGCAAATATAATATAGGATTCAAAATTATTTTGAGATAGGAGATGAGTGAAACGGGAGAAAATTCCGGGTGGAAAAACATGCTCGTGTGTGAACAGACCGAGGAAGTTTTAAGCCATAGTGAACAGAGCTTCAGGCTTATAGTGGAGAGCATTCTCTCTTCTGCTAAAGAACTGACGAACCCGGAACTTGCAGAGATTGTTGATATTCAGGCGGTTCAGTCTCTAATGGATGATTTCCATAAGCTTGTTCACGTTACCACGGCCCTAGTTGATCTCAAAGGCAATGTTCTGGTAGGCGTTGGATGGCAGGATATCTGCACCAAATTCCATAGAATTCACCCCGAAACCTGCAAGTACTGCATGGAAAGTGATATAAAGTTATCCTCAGGTGTTTCCCCTGGAAAGTTTAAGCTCTACAAATGCAAGAACAATATGTGGGATGTAGCGACTCCTGTCATGGTGGGCGGACAGCATGTCGGCAATGTCTTCTCAGGGCAGTTCTTTTTTGAGGACGAACCCCTGGATTATGAGTTTTTCCGATCCCAGGCCAGAAAATATGGCTTCAATGAGGAGAAATACCTAGCAGCGCTAGAAAAGGTTCCGCGGTTGAGCCAAGAGGCTGTTGATATGAGCATGGCCTTTTTCACAAGGCTTGCCCATATGATCTCAGAGCTAAGCTATAGCAAGCTCAAATTGGCCAAATCGCTGGTAGAACGTGATGCTCTGGTGGAAGCATTGCGGGAGAGCGAGGAAAAGTATCGCAATATTGTAGAGACCGCAAATGAAGGCATATGGATAATTGACAATGAAGACAGGACTAATTATGTCAACAAGAAAATGGCAAAGATGCTTGGATACGGCCAGGAAGAAATGATTGGCAGGTCGGGGTGGGAATTCACCGATAAAAAGGATCAGGCTGTTATCAAACTGATCCTGGAAATGAGGCAGCGAGGCAGCGATGAGAGCCGTGAATTTAAATTCATACGTAAAGATGGCTCATCCTTATGGACGCTTGTAAATATTAAATTCTTCTTTGATAGGGACGGCAAGTTTACAGGCTCTATGGGCATGCTTACCGACATAACAAAGCGAAAAAAAGTAGAAGAAGCTCTCAGGTCATCTAATATTTATAATCGCAGTTTGATTGAAGCAAATCCGGATCCTTTAATAACCATTGGGCACGACGGCAAGGTTACGGATATGAATAGCGCTTCCGAACAGATTACTGGATATTTCAGAAATGAGTTGATTGGGACTGTTTTTTCGGATTACTTTACTGAGCCTGAGAAAGCTGATGCAGGATATCGGCAGGTGTTTGTAAATGGGGAAGTACGAGATTATCCTCTGGAAGTTCAACATAAAGATGGACACATAACCCCTGTTTTGTATAATGCTTCGGTTTATAGAGATGAAGATGGCAAAGTTCTTGGGATACTTGCTGCAGCACGCGATATTACTGAGCGTAAGAAGGCAGAAGATACTGTACGAAAAGCACATGATAATTTGGAAAAATTAGTTAAGGAGCGTACAGCCGAACTTGAGATGTCTTACAACTTATTGAAAGAGAGCGAGAAAAGGCTTGCTGAAGCTCAAAAAATGGCTCATATTGGAAACTGGGAGTGGGATATTGCAGCTGATGAGGCATACTGGTCTGAAGAAATGTATCGCATTTTTGGACGTGATCCTCAAGGATCAGCACCGCCTTTCAATGAATATTTAAATTACATACATCCCGATGATAGAGACTACTATTGTAACGCCCTTAAAAAAGCTGTAAAGGGAAAACTCTTTGGTATTGATTATAGGATTATCTTAGCGAATGGGGAAGAACGCATAGTCCACTTAAAATCGGAATTTATCACTAATGATGAAAATATCCCCATTAAAATAAAAGGAACAGTTCAGGATATTACTGAAAGTAGAAAAGCTGAAGAGAGAATCCGGATTTTAGCAAGTGCAGTTGAATCCTCGAGTGATTCGATTATAACAAGGTCTCTTGATGATATTATTATCAGCTGGAATAAGGGAGCAGAACGGATTCATGGTTACTCAGCTGAAGAAGTTATGGGGAAACCCGTCTCAATACTTGAACCGGATAGTCTGAAGGGAGAAATTAAGCGGTTTTCTGAAATGATTAAAAAGGGAAAAACGATTGAGAACTGTGAAACTTCAAGGTTGAGAAAGGACGGTACTATAATAACTGTTTCAATAACTCTTTCTCCGGTTTTTAACGCATCTGGAGAGCTTGTGGCCATCTCAGCTATCTCCAGAGACATTACTGAGCGTAAGCGGGAGGAGGAGGAGGTGCGGGAGAGCGAGGCCAGGATGCGGCGTTTCTATGAATCAGGCATGTTCGGCGTGTTTTACCATAGTATTGATGGTTCGATCGCCGATGCAAATAACAAGTTTCTGGAGATCGTCGGTTACACACGCGAAGACTTACAGGCTGGAAAGATTAACTGGAAAAGGATGACTCCGCCGGAGTACTGTCTCTTGGATAAGAATTGTATCGCGGAACTGAAGACCAATGGTGTAAATGCGCCATATGAGAAGGAGTTTATCCGCAAAGATGGCTCACGTGTACCCATCATTCTCGGGGCAGCTATCTTCTATCAGGCACATAATGAAGGCATAGCCTTTGTTCTTGATATTACCGAGCAAAAGCAAAGAGAACAAAAGATACGCCGATACTACAATGTCCTTGAGGGAATCAACCGGATTTTCGGTAGTGTAATACGGGCTGAAACCGAAGAAGAACTGGCAAATGTGTGTCTTTCGGTAGCTTTGGAATTGACCGGCAGCCAGACTGGTTTTGTTGGTGAAGTTGGCGCTGGTAGTATGTTGCGCGGCGTCGCAGCTAGCAGTACGGAATGGACTCAACGCCTGATCTATGATAATGCAAGAGATTACCATTCTCTAGGCGATTTTATTCTGCATGGTGTTTCTGGTCTTATTATTGACAGTGAAAAAGCTTTTTTCACTAACGAGCTGCAATCATACCTCAGCAGTATCAAAATGCCCTACGGCCATCCTCCACTTGAGTCTTTTCTCAGTGTGCCCCTTCTTTCCGGGGGGAAATCGATAGGCTTGATGGCAGTCGCAAACCGTGATGGTGGCTATAACTACGAGCAGCAGGAAGATCTCGAAGCTCTCGCACCGGCAGTGGTGCAGGCCTTGCAGAGGAAAAGAGCAGAAAGAGCCCTGGTTGAAATGGATAAAATCCGGATAAAAGAAATCCATCATAGAATTAAGAACAACTTACAGGTGATCTTTTCTCTGCTGGATCTCCAGGCTGAAAAGTTTCAGGATAAAGAGATTCTGGAAGCTTTCAGGGAGAGTCAAAGCCGGTTGCTCTCAATGTCCCTGATCCATGAAGAACTCTATAAAGGAGAAGGAACCGATACCCTGGATTTTTCAACATACCTTAGGAAATTGGCTAAAAATCTTTTCCAGACTTACAGCCTTAGTAGTGAAAATATCCGCTTGTACATGGATCTGGAAGAAAATGCATTTTTTAATATGGATACTGCTGTTCCTTTAGGAATAATTGTTAATGAACTTGTTTCCAATTCTCTCAAACATGCATTCCCCGAAAAAGAAGGAGAAATTCGAATCCAGCTTTGTAGGGAAGAAAATAATAAAGAAATAGATAGGTTTAAAGAAATAGATAGGTTTAAAGAAATAGATAGGTTTAAAGAAATAGATAGATCTCTTTTCAGCCTGACAATTTCAGATAACGGAAAAGGAATTTCTGAAAATATAGAATTAAGAAGCCTTGAATCCCTCGGACTGAAGTTAGTAAATCTCCTTGTTGACCAGATTGACGGAAAAATCGAGCTTAAACGAAATCAGGGGACAGAATTTAAGATTATATTCAATGTACTGGAAAAATAATAGTTCTATGAGTAATTCTATAAGTAGGTTTATAATAGGTCTATGAGTTAGTGAACCTAATAGGTCTATGAGTTAGTGAACCTAATAGGTCTATAAGTTAGTGAACCGAGGATATTTTTATAAGAACTATGAAAGCAGTTTTCCTCAGAAATCAAGTTACTTTTATTAATGAGTTAATTCCTCTTCTCAATATTTATATAAAATGCGTGGGTCTATGGAAAAAAATAAATTCCAGGAATCAGGCTAATAAACAGTCTTTATTCCTGATAATTCGGACCTTCAGCTTTCAGCCCGTCAGGGTGAGAACAGAATTCACATGCCTTCGGAAGACTCTCTTCTGTTGTGGGTGCCTGAGCCAGGCGGTTGATTATCAATTTACTTATGCCAGTTTACTGACTATTGATCAATGACTGATTTACTGACTATTGATCAATGACTGATTTACTGATTGATTACTGGCCCGATTTGCCGATAATAATTAACTAATTTACGGACTTATTTGCTGGCTGATCGCTGATTTGCTGGTTAATCACCTACTGATTGTTGATTGATCACTGATTGATTTACTGATTGATTTATTTGCATTCATCTGAAAAGGACGTACTGATTCAATGAGCATAGAACTTAATAACACGGAAATATCGGATAAAATTACCCAGTCCGAAAATAATGTTACTCTGTCTGAAAATAATAACTTATTAGATACCAGGGTTTTTGATGAATCAAAACTCGCAAAATTAAACGGCATCAGAAGCCAGGGACTTAACCCATATCCGTATAAGTTCGAAAAGAATGGGGATATCTGTGAAATCCTGAAAAAGTTCGAAGACTTTGAAATGAATGAAGGTTTAACGGTCAAAACCGCAGGAAGGCTTTACAATATTCGCAAGCTTGGAAAAATGATATTTGCCGATCTTGGCGACCAAGGGGGAAGAATTCAGGTTACTTTAAGGAAAGGGGATCTTCCAGATGAGGATTTCAAGATCTTTAAAACCCTGGTCGATTCGGGAGATATCATAGGTGTTCAGGGCGAACTTTTCAGGACAAAAAGGGGTGAAAACTCCATCAGTGTGTCTGAATTCTCCCTGCTTTCAAAATCCCTCTGCGCCCTTCCCGAAAAATTCCACGGCTTAAAAGATATTGAAACCAGGTACAGAAAAAGGTATCTTGACCTTATAGTCAATGCCGATAAGCGAGAGATCTTCGTCATGAGGAGTAAACTCATTTCCGAGATCAGGCGATACCTTACTGACAGGGAATTTCTGGAGTTTGAAACCCCCGTGCTCCAGACTGTGTACGGAGGCGCAAACGCAAGGCCTTTCATGACTTTCCATAATTCCCTGGGGCAAAACCTCTTCCTGAGAATAGCCCCGGAACTCTATCTTAAAAGGCTTCTTGTTGGCGGGTACGAAAAGGTTTTTGAGATTGCCAAGAATTTCAGGAACGAAGACATTGATACGACCCATAACCCTGAGTTTACCATGATCGAGGTCTATGAGGCTTACAGGGATTACAATGATATGATGGACTTAACTGAAGGCATGGTCTCGGAACTCGTATTCAAGCTGACTGGCAGCTACGAAGTCAAAATGGGCGAAAACACAATCAATCTTCGTTCTCCCTGGAAGAGAATTTCCATGGAAGATGCCTTAAAAGAGTATGCCGGGCTTGATGTTTTTGCCCACACGCTTGAAGAACTGAAGCAAATCGCAATCGAAAACAGGATCGAAGATTGCGAAAAGGCAAAGACTTACGGAGAGTTCCTTGCCCTGCTCTTTGAGGGCCTGGTAGAGGATAAGCTGATAAATCCGACTTTCATATACGATTTCCCCGTGGAAAATTCCCCGCTTGCCAAAAACCACAGGTCAAAAGAAGGTTTTGTCGAGAGATTCGAGCTTTTCCTTAATGGCTGGGAACTGGCAAACGGCTATTCCGAACTGAACGACCCTCTTGAGCAGGAAAAAAGGTTCGAAGAACAGGACAAAAAAAGAAAACTCGGAGATCTTGAAGCCCAAACCGTTGACTATGACTTTATAAACGCCCTCGGGTATGGACTACCCCCAACCGGAGGCATGGGTCTCGGAATCGACCGTCTTACCATGATTCTTGCAGGTCTGGAGTCCATCAAAGAAGTAATTCTATTCCCGCAGATGAAAAGAGAAGACTGAGTTCATGTTTGAAAATATTTGTTTTAATCTAATCAACTTAAAAATTAGGAGAAAAAGTCAAGGAGAAAAGGGCAAGCCGAAAATGTCAAGGGAAAAAGCCCAAAAACAAGGATGTAAAACTGAATAATTAAGGGAAAAACTTGTTCTTTTTAAGAACAGGTTCTTCATTGGACTTTTTCCCTTTGATAATTTTACATTAACGTTTAGCAGGTCTTATTCGGAAGTTGCATTCACATACCTTGTCATGTTACTTCCAGCGTCGTCCTTTCCTTTAAAGATCCAAACCGGTTTATAGAATTCCTGTTTTTCTCCCGGGGTATCCGAGTAGTAACCAATTTTTATTTCGTTGATTTCTGCAGGCTTGTTCAAGCTTTTCAAAGGTTGAACGGAATCTCCATGCTTGAGTTTTTCTATTGCAGCGTTTGCATCAATAATTGATACTTCCCCAGCTTTTTCAACTTCTCTCCAGGTTTTGAAGAAATAAACAATTTCCTCTTTTTCTCCAATGCAGACTTCCATCGAGTCCCCAGGGCCGACAATTGGGTAACCGTCAAGGTTTCGGTTATATGAGACTCTTACGAACACAGGTGTTTCTTTTTCAACAGAACCCTTGTTTTCGTCTACTGTTTTGATAGTAAACGTTTCCACATTACTTATGTAGGCGTCATCTGACAAGGTATTACGTTTTCCAAGGAACTCATTTGCAGTTTTGACCGCTTCCTCTTCGGAAGGAAGATATTCTCTGGGAATAACAACCTTGTCTACACTTTCATGAATTTTATCTTCATTCATAACCTTATAATACGGAAGGGTTTTTCCAATTTCAGGAGCTTGAGCATTGACTACTATTTCATTACTTAATCCAGAACCTTTCATTTTTTCTGCATCAGAGAAAGCTACAGCATTTGACTCAGGGTCTATTACAAAATAAGCGACGCATGCTCCTAAAACAAGCATTAAAAATGTTAATGAAACCATTTTATTCAAATTAGCACCCCCATGAATTATATGCATACAAAGAATCATCTGGACTTTCATTTGGTTCCATGGTACCCTGACCATTAAGGTGATCATAAACGAATTGGTCATCAGTATCTGCTATCGCAACAGCTGTCACACTTGAGTCAAATGTTTCTATTGTAGCAAATAGCCATGCATCAACGATCTCATCATCGTTATTTATTGTTTCCTCAAAAAATCTATCGAGCAGAGCTGTAGAAGTTGGAACAGTGGAACTAAAGCCTAAAATACCATGCCCATACTTTAGAGCTTTTGCCCATTCATTAACATCGTGTAACACCTCACAACTGGCTATCATGACCCATTCATTATTCTGATCCCATTTTTTATTGACCTCTGAAGCTTGTACATCGCCCGTGCTGCTATATGAAGCCCAATTATACAGACAGATCTCAGATACAAGGCCTATTTGATCAGATCCATGGCCCGTATGATAATGAAAATCAGCACTGTCCAAACCTGTATATCCACTGTTACTTGATCCAAAATCTGTTTCATCCACATTAGTTTCAGTTGCATAGAATGTCCGGGACCAGCCAGCGACAGTGTTTAACCAATAGTCAACTCGTGCACATTCTGGTTCTAAAGTTCAAAGGACTAAGATTAGTGTAACTGTTTATTCTAGTCATTGAGTACGAATATGCACTAGCATTGGATATTGTCAAGCTAACAAGAAGGACTAAGATAACAAATTTACTTGCCATCTTTTTATTCATAGAGCCCATCCCAAAACCAATTTTATTCTCACATCGATAAAAGTCTCAGAATCATTTTCATGATCGGAAACTCAATTGATAATTTGGAATTCGAAAATTTAGAGACGCAATCTCGAGTTTTGGGATAGACTCATAGTATATACCTCATTAATTATTTTTCACTTTATTTATCTCTCCGTTTTTTTTTGGTTTTAATACAAAAAGTAATATCCAAAAACAACTATTTGTATCTAATTACTTACAAATAATTATTATACTATTTTATGCATATCAAAATTAATATATTTTATATATCATAATAATATCCATTTTAATAACTAAAAAATAAATTCCTGTCTATTTTTGTTTCTGACTAAAATATAAAATTATTAACACTTTATTTGTACCTTGTAATTCTACAATTGTCTTACGTACTTAACCAAAAAAATACCGAAATTGAGTTCTTAACTTATAAATTTTAATATATTTTGATTCAATAATTCGATACAGGTAAGTCTGTTTACATACAATGTTCAAAAAATTGACTTTAAATTCAAAGCAAATTCGAGACACTGCCTCTTTACGTGTAAATCTTTTTTATGAATTTAATGAGCTCGTAAGTCTACCAAATTTGCCTTTAAAACACAAATATTTTTATATGTTGGGGACAAGTACCTTTATAACACTGAGATAATCAAAGGAAAAAAGTCAATGTTATAAAAATTTTTCTGCTTTATCTTGTAATCTTTGTAAATTCTATTTAGTTTCATAACTATTCATATACCATAAAATAAGTCAACTAACATCATTTTGATCATAGAAATCTGCCTAATAAGGGATTCATAGCAAAATTAAAATGACATCGTTTGGCATCAGTTTGCAAAACCGACTGAAATCTATTGTAAATGCCAAAAACTCTAAAGTTACGGCTTTTGAAATCGATTACGGTACCTGAATAATTAATTAATTTTTATATTTTGTAGACAGCAACATATAAAGAAATTTGGATAAAATTGTTTTTAACAGGAAGAAATATTTATGAAATCTTTTGAGCATTTACATCGTTCAAAAAATATAAACGTTTCAAGATTATATCCACATATCTGGATCTGGGTTCTTACAATTCTTGAAGTGTTAATTGCATATTTTTTAATAACAGTGGCCTCTAAAAAATTTTTAGCCGGAGCTCCAATCTTTATACATTTTTTGGGGCTTTTTTTGGGTTTTTGCTACATTACTTCTATGCTCTTTTTTTACCGAATTCCTAAAGGAAGTAACTCAGGATGTCTATGGGACTGTATATTAATCTGGATAATTGCATTATTTGGTGTACCACTTATCTTTTTAGCATGGTTCTTATCTCCTCTTAAGGGATTGATTTTGGGACTTTATTTTATTGCACTAATAATGTTTACTCATTGGAGTTTTAAACATTATAATTCAAAATTGAGTTTTCTATATCATCGAGTAAAATTTTTTGAATTTATAAGAAGGAAAATTTATTTCTTGAAAGAAGGTAAAATCGAAAACAATTTAATCAGAAAAAAGTTCATCATGAGTCTAAAACTATCTTTGTTTTATTCAACACTTGTAATATTAATCGTGACTTTAATGGTAAATTTCTCTTTTGTAACTGACTTTCATCTATATGATTCTCTCCCGATTAGTAAGATGATTTATAACGTTATAGCAGTTCAAAAATTCGCTTTCACTATGAGCTTGGCTGGATTTTTGATCGCATTTTACATTACATCATGTATATCGCTGACTTCTCATTTCGTGCTAAGAAAATCAAATACTTTAAAACAGTGAATATTTATATACAATTATAGTCTCTTATTTTCTTAGATATTATCTCGTTACTTAAGATTGATCTGCGATCTTTTTCAGTAGCTTCCATCTAGCTCTAGTGTTTATCCTTTTTCACATTCTTTTTTCCTGATAGGGTCCTCATAAATTCAATGTTAAATTAAGGGTTATTACTCTTTTTCCATTAGCAAAGGTGTTACAAAATTCCCCTAAAAAAACATTCAAATTTTTGTCTAAATTATAATTAAAGACATAAAAAATCGTAAATTTTATTTAGAAGGAATATTAATCCCTCTCTGGTAATGATTGCAAAAACTCCACTTATATCATTAAGCGAATATCTCAAATTGAAATTATTGTCTGAAGATGAATTTCTTCCCATGTTTTTCCTTAACTTGTCAAAATATTGAGTTAATAAACTTATCCAGCGCTCAGAAATGCTCCCCTTGAAAATGCATACCTTATCTTGGAGTCAGGCTTTATCTCTTTGTCCGACAACCCTAAAACCGAAGGGTTTGGGGAGAGATGGTTGGTAATCTTCTCTGCAATTAAGGATGGTCTATCTTTTTCCACCTCGAATACAAAGCTGTTTTTTACATTCCATCTCTGGATCACGGCTTCAAGCAGGCTTTTTCGCACCACCCAGATCATCGGGAAAGCCCCAAGTTCCCTCAACCTGTCCACACTTTCGGCCCAGACATTCCCATTCAGTTCGAAGCAACCTATTTCATCGATTACAACAAGGTCTTGATCTACTTTTTCCGAGGTTAAAAGGGCATTTTTTCCATGAAACACCCCTTCAGGATTGAAGTAAAAGGGGCCATGCCTGATCCAGGCCCTGTTTTCTTTGTTGCAAAGTTCTACTGATTTTCCGGTCCAGAGATCCTTTACGGTAAAGCCGTATCTTGTGCCGTCCTTTATTTTTCCGGAGGCCAGGATTCCTGAATAGCGAATCCCTTTTGCTCCGAGAAAGCAAAGAGTTTCGGTAAGGAGGGTCGTTTTTCCCTCACCCGGCTCCCCGGTTATTATAAATATCGGTTTATGGGCTTTATGTTCCGGGTAATTCACATTTCCTGGCATCATTTTTTCGGACACTGTTTTTCCTCACATTATATTTTTCAATTTAATTTTAGGGGCCGTTCTATAGGCCTTTTTAGGGACAGTTCTATCGATAGTTATATGCACTGTTTTATGGGCTGTTCGATAGGCTGTCTCACAGATCATTTTACTGATAATTCTCAAAAAACTATATATATCGATATGTTTATCCAAACACAACGGTTGCGCAATTCCGGAATATATCAAAAAAGAAAATGCTATTTCACCCTCAGATTTTTCAGGAGCTTAGAATGATACAATATGGATCTTCATCGTCATTATGCGCGCTCGCCCTGGTTTTTGCGTGTGTGCTGCTTTCGATACTCCCGGGCCAGGCTCTTGCAGCCGGAACAGACTCCTCCTTTACGGTCGAGCGAACGCTTCAGTCATCTGTGGCTCCGGGTTCGGAGCTTGAAGTGCAGCTGAATATATCGGGTTTTGAGACAGGGGGCATTGTTGAAACACTTCCAGAAGGGTTCATCTATCTCAATAGCTCCCTGCCTGAAACCCAGGTGCGAGCCAAGGGACAACATGTCATTTTTGCTCTTCTTGAAGAGGATAAAGTAAGCTACAGAGTAAAAACCCCTGCTTCAGGAGATGGAATTTTTAGCGGGGAGTGGGAAGAGGTTATCGAACAGAAGAAAGGAAAAGTACAGGGCAATTCAGGGGTAGTTGTCTCATCCTCCGCTTTTTCCGAATCCGGGAACTCAACCGGGAAAGCCCGGGATACGGTCTCTGATCCCGGGAAT
The DNA here is from genome assembly GCA_002509325.1 of Methanosarcina sp. UBA402. Taxonomy (GTDB): domain Archaea; phylum Halobacteriota; class Methanosarcinia; order Methanosarcinales; family Methanosarcinaceae; genus Methanosarcina. Next base: position 19,509 of record DADO01000223.1, read on the forward strand.
GCCTCCGGAGCTAACCAAAAACCCGGCAGGTTGCCTTTTGCAGGTCCAGGACTCCTGGGAGGGACAATAGGGTTTGCAGCTGGGTTCAGGGCTCTGGAAAAATCCCGTAAGGAAAAGAAGGGGGGAATTTTGTGAATCTCAAATCCTTTAAATTCAGAATCTTAAAAGAAAACTCTTTGCAACCTGTACGCTCATGGTTTTGCTTATTATTTATCCTGGGCCTTTTTTTGCCGGCCTGTATCCTGCCCGCAGGAGCAAGCGTAATTCCCGGTGATTCCAGCGGTGACACCTGCGTTTCGGACGAGGAACTTGCAAGTTCCATTTTATCCTACATGGAATACAGCCATCTTGGAAAAGAAGGGCCTCATCTCTCGGCGGAAGAATTATCCCTTGCAGCTCACAACTTCAGGAATATTCCTTACGGCAGGGTGGTGATCCCGGTTTTATCAGAGGGAGATTTCATCACGCCAAATATCTGGTACAAAATGGGAGTGCCCACAGGCTCTTTGATCTATGAAGGGCTTGTAACCCGTAACAGGGACGGCAACTACGATTCCTGGCTTGCAGAAAGCTGGAACTCCTCAGAAGACACAAAGATCTGGACTTTCCGGCTCAAAAAAGCAAAATGGCAGGACGGGGAACCGGTAAGTTCCGAAGATGTCAAGTTCACCCATGATTACCTCAAGGATAAAAAACTCAAGCTTGCTTTTGTGCTTAACTACGTTGAAAGGGTCGAATGCCCTGATGCGCGGACCGCAGTCTTTTATCTTGAAAACTCAGATCCGACCTTCCCGGATAGGCTTTCTCATTCCCCGGGCATTGCCATCTTTCCTAAACACATCTGGGAAAACGTTGAGAATCCCGCAAGCTATGACGAATACGCATCCGGCAATACCCACTTTATAGGGTCGGGCCCTTTCAAGTACAAAGCGGCCGAGAGAGGTCAGTACTTCCTTCTGGAAGCAAATGAAGCCTACCACGGGGATGGACCCTATGTAAAAGAGGTGGCCCTGAAACTGATCCCGGACGCTTCAAGCCGGCTCTTTGCTCTTCAAAGTGGAGAAATCGATGTGCTGCCCGAAATAACTTCCGTAGAGGCAGAGAAACTCAAGGGTAAAGATAACATAAAAGTCTACAACATTCCGGATGCCACGGGCTATGAAATCGCCTTTAACTGCGAACAGTTCCCAGCAAATGATCCCCTCTTCAGGCAGGCCTTAAGCCATGCCGTAAACCGCGGAAATGCCGCTAATATGCTGGGGAACGCGGAACCTACAGAGACCGTATTTCTGCTCCCGGATCTTGCGCATGATTTCGTAAACCCTGACTGCATCGGGAAATATGACTATGACCTTGAGAAGACAAGGTCCCTTTTTAAGGCCTCAGATAATTTTTCCGTGGATTCCGATGGAAAGGTCCGGTATAAAAACGGAGATCAAATTCGCCTGAAAATCCCGCTTGGAGGTAAGGCCCACATTAACAGGGCTGATGAAAAACTCCTGAACGCCATAAAAATGGACTGGGAGGATAAACTGGGTTTTGATGTGGAATTTGAGGTCGTTCCAAAGGATATCTACCTTGAAGAGATAGGAGAGAGTCCGATCTTCATAGACGGTATGCCCGGCACCATGCACGACGATGTGGAAGACCTTAATAATTTCTACAGAAGCCCGACTGGAAGCAACTACTATCACTACGACAACCCCAAATATAACCGGCTGATGGAAGAGTTGAAAAACACAACTGACCGGGACAAAAGGAAGGAAATCGGGTACCGGATGCAGGCCGTCCTGGCCGAAGACGTGCCCACTATTCCGGTCTGCAGTACAGGTACGCTCGTGGCTTACCGCACGGATCGCTTTACGGGCTGGGAATCCGTCATGCCTTTGCAGGCTGGAATCCTGGATAAAAAGGTCTTTTTGAACATCAAACCCGTGAGTTCCCAGGCTTCCTGAATCGAAGTTTGCGGGCGTTTTACTCAAAGCTCGCAGATATATGAATCGATGAGGCGGTTTAAGCTGAGTTTCAGAATCAAAAGCGTATATCTGAATTGAAAAGGCATGGAGGGAAAAAAATGGTTTTAGAGATTGGGAACAGGTATATCCTGAGAAGGTTTTTCTCAGGTCTGCTGGTTTTCCTTCTCAGCATTACCCTCACTTTTTTCCTCCTCCGCTCTTTGCCCGGGGATTATATGACCGATCTGTTGCTGGAAATCGGAAGATATGCCCCGCCTGAACTGGTAGCTTCCTTCAAACATGAGGTTGGGCTGGATCTGCCCCTGCCCGAGCAATACCTCCTCTACCTTACGGGCATCCTGAAAGGCAACTGGGGACATTCTTTTGAATATGGGCTTCCGGTTTTTTCCCTTATCCGGGAAAAACTATACTGGACCCTTGTGCTGCTTTTACCTTCGAGTCTCCTTTCTGCGGGCTTGGGCATGGGGCTTGGGGCCTACTCAGGCTGGAAAAACGGTTCGAAAACGGATGCTTTCCTCCTCCATTCCCTGGTTTTTGTAGGAGCGGTTCCCTCTTACTGCTGGGGCTTTGCCGGGCTTTTCATATTCAGCTTCCGACTGGGGCTGCTGCCTTTTGGGGGCTACGTGAGCCTGCCGGGTACGGAACCTGCCGGGCTTTTCCGGCATGCCCTCCTGCCCGTGTTGACCCTTACCCTCTGCTCGGTTCCGGGGATCTATTACCTTATGCGAAACTCCATGCTCGATACCCTGGGGGAAGATTATATCCTGGCCGCAAGGGCAAGAGGTTTTTCCGAGAGCCGGATTCTTTTTCAGCATGCTCTCCCTAACTCCATCCTGCCCGTGCTGACCATGACCTCTCTGCACTGCGCCCACATGCTTGCGGGCAGCGTCTTCATAGAAACCATCTTTGCCTGGCCGGGGCTTGGGCTACTTACATATTCCGCTCTCGAAACCCATGACCTGCCCCTTTTGCAGGGGATTTTCCTGGTTGATACCCTGCTCATAATCATCGCCAATCTCACCGCCGATCTACTCTATCCCCTGATAGACCCGAGAATCAGAAGCCGAATTAGGGGGGAGTAAGCTGGCAGGAGGAAGTGAGCTGTTCCGGGAAAAAGCCTTTCTTGCTGGCCTTGTCCTTTTGCTGCTTTATTTGCTCGTAGCCCTCCTGGCTTCCTGGCTTGCTCCTTATGACCCTTTGGAACTAAGCGGCAGCCCCTGTGAAAGCCCTGGACCGGATCATCTTTTTGGAACCAATGATTTCGGTCAAGATCTTTTTAGCATGCTGCTTTTGGGGAGCCGGGCCACTCTGCTTTTTGGCTTTCTGGGCGCCTGCATCTCCGCCGGGCTGGGTACAGGTCTGGGGGTCTTTTCAGGCTTTTTGGGCGGCCGCACGGACAGGGTGATTTCAGGAACTCTTGACGTGCTCATGACCATTCCCCAGCTGCCCTTGCTTCTTGTGTTGAGCATTTATCTGAGGCCTGGGCTCTATCTTCTCTGCGGGGTTATGGGGCTGCTCGGGAGCCTGACGCAGGCCAGGATAATCCGGGCAAAAGTACTCTCTCTTTCCACGGAAAATTTCGTATATGCGGCAAAGGGCCTGGGCCTCAGTGATTTTCATATCATGTTCAGGTACATTTTGCCTTCGGTCTTCCCCCTTACTCTTGTAAAATTCCTGTTCGGGGCCCAGCACTATATGCTGCTCGGGGTAGGGTTGAGCTTCCTCGGGCTCGGAGATCCAGAAATTGTGGACTGGGGCCAGATGCTACACCAGGTATATTCTGGAGGCGGTTTTGCTCTTGGGTTGTGGAACTGGTTTTTACCTCCCTGTTTTGCAATGGTCGGGCTCTCTTTTTCCCTTTCCCTGCTGGGTTACAGCCTGGAACCCTGGCTATCCCCGCAGCTGAGGCATGAAAAACAAGCCTTCTTTGAATGTGATTGAGGAATTTTCGGAATCATGAGATCTTTCCAAAAGTGTGAGGACTTTTCAAATCAATCAGTAATTTTCAAACTTAGAAGGGCTTTCCAAAGCAAAGAGGTATTCAGATGGAGCTCATAGAGATAAAAAGCTTGAAAGTAACTTTCCCGACCGAAGCAGGGCTTGTTAGAGCTGTGGATTGCGTAGACCTGCAACTTGGAGCTCGGGAAAAACTCGGGCTGATCGGGGAGACCGGATCCGGCAAGTCCGTGCTCGCCCATGCAACCCTGCGCCTGCTCCAGCCCGATGCCCTCTGTGAAGGGGAAATCCTTTATCAGGGCCGGAATCTCCTGGACTGCACCCCGACCGAACTACGCAGGCTCAGGGGCAGGGAACTTGCCCTTATCCCGCAAAATCCCTCTCGCGCTTTAAACCCCCTGCAAACGGTAGGAAAACAGCTCTTTGAAACCCTCAGGCAAGCGGGATATTCCAGAAAAGAAGCCGCAGCAAAACTGCCCGAATTGCTTCGCTCGGTCGGGGCGATTGACCCTGATTCCTGGGCAAAAGCCTATCCCCACGAATGCAGCGGGGGAATGTGTGAGAGGATTGTGATTGCGCTCTCCCTTGCATTTTCCCCTTCTCTTCTGCTCGCAGACGAGCCCACGAAAGGGCTCGATTCCCTGAACCGGGCTCGGATTATAACCTTGCTTGGAGAAGTGACGGAAAATCGGGCCCTGCTCTTTATCACTCACGACCTGGAGGCTGCGGCCCTGCTTTGCACCCGGCTTGCCCTGATGTATGCCGGGGAACTCGTGGAACTTGGAGATAAGGCCGCAGTTTTTGAAAATCCCCTGCACCCTTATACCCGGGGTCTGCTTTTTGCCCTCCCGGCAAGGGGTATGCAGCCCATTCCGGGCAGGAGTCCTCCTTTAACAGCTTTACCCGACGGATGCAGGTTTCATTCCCGCTGTCCCGAAGCTATAGCCCGTTGCCGGAGTCAGCATCCTCCCCTGTTTGATACGGGAAACGGACATTTTTGCAGATGCTGGCTCTATGTTTGAGGTGATTTGTGTATGTCAGTGGTAATTTGTGCATTCTTGAGGAAATTTTATGCTTGAGGTAAAAGATTTGACTGTTTGTTTCTGGACCGGCCTCTCGATTGATAAAAATCGAAAACATAGCTTCTGGGCCGTGGACAGAGTGTCTTTTTCCATGAAAAAAGGCGAAGCTCTGGGCCTGGTAGGGGAAAGCGGTTCCGGAAAAACGAGCCTGGGGCTTGCCCTACTCCAGCTTATCCGACCGACTTCTGGAAGTGTGCGCTTTTGCGGGACCGAGCTTACGGCTTTGGACGGCCGGGCTTTAAGGGAAATCAGGCCCCGGATCCAGCCGCTTTTTCAGGATCCGACTTCTTCCCTCAATCCCTGTATGCGGATTGGGGCAAGCCTGGAAGAGGCCCTGAAGCTGAAGGCTCCGCTTTCAAAGGAAGAGGCAAGGACCAGGGCACTGAAACTGATGGAACTGGTAGAACTTGAACCGGGCCTTTATTCTCGCTATCCCTTCCAGTTAAGCGGAGGGCAGAACCAGAGGTCTGCTCTTGCAAGGGCCCTTGCGCTGGAGCCTGATTTACTTGTAGCCGACGAGCCTACCTCCGGTCTGGATGTCTCGGTGCAGGCCCAGGTCCTTGGTCTGCTGCAAAAGCTCAGGAAGAAATGGGGGTTGACCCTTCTTTTTATTTCCCATGACCTTGAGGTCGTGAAAAAGATGTGTGACAGGGTGGCGGTTATGCATGCGGGAAAACTTGTTGAACTCGGGAAAACGGAAGAGGTTTTCAAAAACCCGAAACACCCCTACACAAAAAGCCTGCTTTTTCCGAATCTGGAAGTCGGACCGATTCCGTCCAAACGGAATTCTTCCAGGGCTGCAACCGTAACTCCGGATGAAAAGGGGTTTTCCGTTTTTTCGGTGTTGTCATTTTTGAAAGAAAAGTTCAAACCCTGCAAAAAAAGAATGCCGCCGGAGCCAGGATGGGAAAATGAAAACAGAAATGAAGAAATGGTTGAAATTTCAAGAGAGCATTGGGTTTTGATCCCTTCCGGTTTTTCGTTCTCAGACTGAAAAAGGCAGGCTCAAAACTATCCTTTTTTCGGTTTTTCTTTACTTTTTTATTTTAATATAGGTTAATTTATATATTTTAATGCCCATATCAATTTTTGCATTTTTCTTACACTCTTCTCCTTGATTTTTCTATTTGCCTCGCTCACTTTACCACACTTTCATAGAAATATTTATACTGGCGCCAACTAACACAATAATTGAACATTTTAACCAAACCCCGATCGCAAAAAACATGATATTTCGTAACAGCTTCAACTCTTTTAATCCGAAAATCCAGGAAGCTCTCAAAACTCTTGGCTTTACAAAGCCCACTGAACCTCAAGAAAGGGCTTTTCCTCATATAATGGATGGAAAGCATACTCTTTTGATAGCTCCTACAGGCTCAGGCAAGACCGAATCAGCTGTGCTGCCCGTTTTTAATAGTATCCTGAATAAAAAGCCAGAGGCCAGAAAAGGGATCTCTGCCCTTTATATAACTCCTTTAAGGGCGCTTAATAGGGATATGCTTTCTCGGATTGAGATTCTCGGGCAATTGCTTGACATCAAAGTCCAGGTTCGGCATGGGGATACTCCTCAAAGCGAAAGGCAGCGTCAGTCGAGAAACCCTCCTGATGTGCTGATCACAACCCCTGAAACCCTGCAGGCAATGTTTATCGGCTCTCGCCTGCGCCAGAATCTCGAGACTGTGACTCATGTTGTGGTAGACGAAATCCATGAGCTTGCAGGCTCAAAACGAGGCACTCAGCTGGCTGTTGGACTTGAGAGGCTTGTGGAAATCTCAGGAGAATTCCAGAGGATTGGACTTTCTGCAACAGTTGGGAATTCCTGGGAAATTGCGAAGTTTCTGGCAGGCAATGGAAGGGATTTTACTGTAATTGAAGTAGCTCTGTTGAAACTGCTTGAGTTTGACGTGGTCAATCCTCAGATTTCAAACGGGGGTGAGCTACGGGAAGGCAAGCTACAGGAGAAAGAAATCCTGGGAATTGCAAAAACGGTAGGCTGCGAGCCTGAATTTGCTTCTCACTTACTCTGCATCAGGAAAATTGTCGAAGATAGCCAGTCTACCCTTATTTTTGTAAATACTCGGCAGAGTGCCGAGGCGTTAGCTGCCGGTTTCAGGAAACTTGGGGCATCGATAGGTGTACACCACGGCTCGCTCTCTTTTGAAGCTCGGGTGGAAGCTGAAGAAGCTTTCAAGTCCGGAGCCCTGAAAGGCCTTATCTGTACCTCATCAATGGAACTCGGGATTGACATCGGAAACGTTGATCGGGTAGTCCAGTACGGGTCCCCGCGCCAGGTTTCAAGGCTGCTTCAGAGGGTAGGAAGAGCAGGGCATAAGCTGCATGCGATTTCACGGGGCACTATAATTTCCATGGAAGTCGACGATACTGCAGAAAGTATGGCAATTACGAAAGCTGCACTGGAAGGCAGGGTTGAAGAGGTTTCTCCGCACATAAAATCCCTTGATGTTGTTGCAAACCAGATCGCAGGCATGGTTATGGACTTTGGGGAGGTAGAAATCGATAAAATCCTCAGGATTCTCAGGCGGACATATCCGTTCCGGGATTTGCAGATCGAAGAACTACAGAGGGTTGTGGACCAGATAGGGGATTACAGGCTGGTCTGGTACGAAAAAGGTTCAAGCATGCTCAAAAAGCGCAGGAAAAGTTGGGAATACTATTACGACAACCTCTCCATGATCCCGGACGAAAAGAAGTACGAGATCTACGATATCGTGAGCGGGAAATCAGTCGGCGTGCTGGACGAAGCCTTTGTTGTGAATTTTGCAGAACCAGGCGCCGTTTTCATAACGAAAGGGTACATGTGGCGGGTCGTTGAGATGCCTGACCGCGAGCAGGGAAAGGACAGGATCAAAGTCGAGCCTGTGGAAGGCTCAGGTGAGGTTCCGAGCTGGACAGGCGAAGAAATTCCTGTGCCTTTTGAGGTGGCTCAGAATGTGGGAAAACTCAGGGCGGAAATTGCAGCCTTTATCCGTACCGAGCTTGACAACGAAGCCATTGCCGAAAAGCTCCAGGAGAAATATCCCGTAACAAGGAATGCAGTGCTTGAATTGGTCCGGCTGGTGCGCGAGCACGTAGAAGGAGGCTTCCCCCTGCCTGATGCGAATACGATCGTGATCGAAGATGAAGGAGAGGCTGTGACCCTGAACGCCTGTTTCGGCCATAACACAAACGGCACCCTTGCCCGAGTCCTGACCTCGCTCCTTTCAGCCCGCTTCGGGAGCAGTGTCGCCCAGGAAGTTGATCCATACAGGATTCGGCTGACCCTTCCGCGCAGGGTAGGTGCTGTCCAGATCAGGGATATGCTGCTTTCCCTCCGCCCTGAACACGTTGAACCGATCATAGAAATGACCCTGAAAAATACAACTCTCATGAAATGGAAAATGGTCCACGTTGCCCGAAAATTCGGAGCCCTATCCAGGGACGTTGACTACGATCGGATCAGCATGAAAAAACTGCTGGAAATCTACCAGGGCTCTTCAATGTACGATGAGGTAATCCGCGAGATCTTCCACGATATGCTCGACGTCCCAAGGGCAAAAGAAGTTCTTACAAGACTTGCAGCCGGCGAAATTTCAGTAGAGGTATCAGGTCCAACGCCAATCGGGTCAGCCGGCTTTGCAATGAAAAAAGACCTGATAGCCCCGGAAAAAGCCGACCGTTCAATCGTTCTTGCCCTTAAGGAACGCATTATGAATGATAAAATTGTGTTATTCTGCACGAACTGCAAGCAATGGACTTCCCGCCGGCAGGTCAAGAACGTCCCTGAAGAAATCACCTGCCCGGTCTGTGAATCCCGGATGATTGCAGCCCTCAAGCCCTGGGAAGAAGAGGAGATCAAGCTTGTAAAAAAGCAGGCAAAAATGGTCAAAGTCACACAAGATGAAAAAAAGCGGATACAGAGAGTCTACAGGAATGCAAGTATAGTCCGCTCGCAGGGGAAAAAGGCGGTTATTGCGCTTGCCAGCCGGGGAATTGGGCCTGAAACGGCATCAAGAGTGATTGAAAAAATGAGGGTGGACGAGGAGGCGTTTTACAGGGATATTCTGGTTGCGGAGAGGAATTATGTGAAGACGAAGAAGTTCTGGTGAAAAAGATTCTTTATTATTCCCAAGTTCTTTGTATTAGTATTGTTTTTCTTTTGAATTTAAGATCTTTAATCTTATTTTCAGAATCTCCAAATATTTTTCTCCATTTATCTAAAATATACATATCGGCTTCATTTTGGAAAGGGAATTCATCTAAATCAAATAAGTATGCAGGCATTACCGCACTTAATTTTCCATCCAATTCAATGCACATTGGAGTCGTTACGATCAAATCAAAGTAATATTTATTCTCATAAAATGAAATCGTATTTTCCTTAATATTATTTTCTATATAATGCTTACATAAAAAAATATATTTTCCAATTTTTATACCCGTCATAAGGCATATTGGACCTCTTGATAAATTGTATTTAAAAGTTTCTATATAATCTGCACCGTCTGATATTAAATAATCAATTGGGAAAACCGATCTTAATAGATCCAAACATCTAAAAATAGTTTTTGACGGGTCTCCTTCATATTTATCATTTACTAGATAAAGTTCAAATGTGTTGATATCAGGTGTAGAGTTTTCTTCAAGTTCTATCTGACGATTCTCTTTTTTCTCCTTATATATTTTAGTGCCAAGATCTGCAATGTTCATTTTGAAAATTGGAAATGGTATTATGTTGTCGATTTCAATATCTACTACTTCCTCAAAAAGGCATCTGTATTTTCCATCTTTTGTTTTTACATGTACTTTCGGATTTTTGTTATCTCTTGAATTGTGGTATGTAATTTCTTCACCACTTGAAATAGAATCTGTTTTTTTACCGAGGTAGCTCAAAAAGTTCAAATTACATTGAGGAAATATTTTTATTTTTAATTCTATACTATTAGCTTTTATAATGGGGATTATCCTCAATATGTCTTTTCCATGTTTTGTTACAGCTAATTTTTTCATAAAAACACCAATATTTAATGAAAAATGTTTTTAAAGTTTCAAAGAAATTTTGATATTGGTAAGCAACTATAGTTATATATTATGATAACGTATATTTCTATATGGACTGCCCAAGGTGTAATAGTTCCA
>DADO01000096.1:0-226 GCA_002509325.1 Methanosarcina sp. UBA402
AGCTTTTAGAAAAAGAACTTACTACAAGAGGAATTCCCGCAAGCGTAGTCAGGATTCCATTTTCAAAGGAATGTCCACTTTGCAGCACAGGTGCAATAATAAAAGAGGTGCTTAAACGATATGGATAAAAAACAATAGATGTAAAAACAGTAGGGATAAGTCTACCCCTACAGCTTTATCTAGTTATAAAAATATCTTTTCGAGTCTTTCAAGAGCTTCCCTGATT
>DADO01000096.1:236-9682 GCA_002509325.1 Methanosarcina sp. UBA402
GTAAAAAATGTTATGGGTAAAAACAGTATGGATAAAAACAGTATGGGTAGATCTACCCATACCGTTACTTGACTCGCTTAATAAATTGCCTGATTTGCCTGATTTCGTTTTTTGTATTTTATTTAGGAAGATAATTCATTCTATTTTATTTCATGTAAGTTACAAAAACACCTTTTCGAGTCTCTCAAGAGCTTCCCTGATTCGGTCAATTGATGTTGCATAGGAAACCCTGATGAAGTTCTCGCCAGATGAGCCAAAAGCAATTCCAGGCGTAACTGCCACCTGAGCTTCTCTCAGAAGCCTTTCTGCAACCTCGGTCCCATTTCCATACTCGCTGACATTGGCAAAAGCATAGAAAGCTCCATCAGGCTTTTTGCATTCAAGGCCCATTTTGTTCAGGCCGTCTACAAGGACATCTCGCCGTACCTTGAAACGGTCGACCATTGCCTTAACGCTGTCCTGAGGACCCTGAAGGGCCTCAAGCCCACCGTACTGAACAAATGTTGTTGCACTGCTTACTGAATGAGATTGAATCTTAAGTAGAAGTTTGAGGATTTCAGGAGGAGCAGTCAGGTAGCCAAGTCTCCAGCCTGTCATGGCGTATGCCTTGGAAAAGCCGTTTACTGTGATGGTTCTCTCCTGCATCCCATCAAAGCTTCCAATGCTGATATGCTCTCTTTCGTAGATAGTTTTCTCATAAATTTCATCTGAGACCACTGTGAGGTCGTGGTCGATCGCAAGGTCGGAAATGCACTGTAAAGTCTTTTTTCCGAAGACTCCCCCTGTTGGGTTTCCCGGACTGTTTACAACAATGAGCCTGGTTTTATCAGTTATGTAATCCGCAAAATCGTCAGGAATGAAACCTTTTTCAGGAACTGTTGGAACCCAGACCGTTTCCGCCCCTGCAAAACGTACACATGCGTCGTAAGTTACCCATGCAGGGTCAAACAGAATGGCCTCGTCCCCATCATCGAGGACACCCATCATTATCTCAAAAATTCCCTGCTTTGCTCCGGGAGTGACAAGTACACCTGCTTCAGTTACGTCGAGGTTGTTTTCCGTCCTTAGTTTTTCGGCAATGGCTGCCCTTAGTTCAGGGATTCCTGCAGACGGTGCGTAGTGTGTTTTTCCCTCGTACATTGCCTTTGCCGCAGCATCGCAGATATTTTTGGGGGTATTGAAATCAGGTTCACCAAGGCTGAAATTGATAACGTCTGTACCCTCTTTAATCATTCTGTTTGCAATATTGGAGATCCTTATCGTTGCAGATTCTTCTACACGCTTGAGCCTTGAGGATGTCATAGGGATGGTCCTGCTTGTTAAATTTGCTATCTTATTTAAGATATTATGAGAATTCACAGCCGCCGCACCAGTTTTACTGCAGCTTCAACTGCCCGTTTTGCATAGTCCACACGTTCATGAGCCGCCATGCGAGTCATGCCTGGACCAGGGATTCCTAGAGTTACAGGCTTATTGAACTCAAGAGACAGATCCATAATTTTCCTTGCAGCATGTTGCATAACTATCTGATCATGATCCGTCTCCCCTTCGATTACAGTTCCTATTGTTACCACAGCATCGATGTCATCCCTCTGGCAAAGCTTCTTGATTGCAAGGGGCATGTCAAAAACCCCTGGAACAAGAATAGTTTCTTTAACTGTTGCCCCCAGGAACTCCGCGTGTTCTCTTCCAAGCAGTTCCATCTGATAGGTCAGATCTCTGTTAAATTCAGCTACAACTAATCCTAGGCTGATAGTCATCTAATAAGGTCTCCAATCTTTGTTTTTACATAAAAGTACTTCACGTTCTCAATGGACCTGCATCTTCAAAGCCTTGTCTCTGACCGGTACCGGCTTCTCGAATTAGTTTTTCAGGCTTGAAGAGCAGCTTTATCACATTAAGAGCGTGTTCTCGGGTTCTTCTGTCTATAAGGAAAGCAAGTTCCTTCTCATCCTTTCCCTCGTCTTCATGGACAAAGACCTCGATAATATGGGTATTGGTCATGAGCTGGGCCATAATAATGCCCTGAGACGCTTCATGAGCACATATTTTATCCTGTTCCTTAGCTCCGGGCATGCCAAGGGCCATAACGATATCGCAGCCTTCTTCTTCGATAAGTTTTTTGGCTGCGACCGGAAGGTCCTTTATCCCAGGCACGGTTACTCTCTTAATTTTAATAGATACATTCTTCTGAATTTCGTCAATTGCTGCACGCCCCATATTATAACGTGCGAAAGTAGTATCTGCAATTCCTATTGTAGGCATGTGAATCCGATCGGAATTTCAAGATTAATTTTTTTTCCGGGTTTTCCTGAAGAGATCTGGTAAAAAATTTACAGTCTTGTTCAGGCCCTGTCAATAACCCTGGTTGCAGCTTCTATACCTGCTCCCAGGCTGTCAATATAACCACGTTTATTCAGTACGATTTCCAGCTGCTGGATTGTTGAGAGCAAGTCCCTGGCTGTGACATTTCCCATGGATCCTATTCTGAAAATCTTATTTTTAAGGCGTTCTTGTCCACCTGCAATAATTATGCCTCGCTTCTTCATATCGCTCTTTATGTCCTCCCCATCAATACCTGCAGGAGCTTTCATAGCAGATACTGTATTGGAGTAATGGCTATATTCGTTAAGCTGCGGGAACATCTCAATGTTTAGCTCGGCAACTGCTGCTCTTAAGGATTCTGAAAGAGTCCTATGCCTCTTGATCCTCGCCTCTATTCCCTCCTCTTCTATGATATGCAGAGCTTCCTGAAATGCGTAGAAAAGAGGGATTGCAGGAGTATAAGGTGTTTCTGGTTTGGGTTTATCCCCGCTCTTTTTATATGCCAGGAGATCAGTATAATAAGGCTTTTTTGTTACTTCCTTCATGGCCTCAAAAGCCTTTTCACTTACGGAAACCGCTGCAAGTCCTGGAGGGGCTGCAAGGCACTTCTGCGAACCTACAACTGCAATGTCAACTCCCCATTCATCGACCTTTACATCATCTCCTCCAAGGGAGGTCACGCCATCCATAATAAAAAGGGCGTCGTGTTTTTTGGCAAGTTTGCCAATTTCTGCAGCCGGGTTAAGAATACCTGCAGACGTCTCGTTATGGACAAGAGTGATGGCTTTTGCGCCTTCTTCGAGTTTTTCCTTAACAATTTCAAGGTCAATCGGAAGACCCCATTCGAATACAACAGGTATAACTTCTGCATAACGAGCTGCAATATCTTTAAAGCGCTCCCCAAACTTTCCGTTTTCTATAGCAATGACTTTGTCCCCGTTTTCAACCAGAGATCCAACAGCAGCTTCCATTCCTGCTGTTCCCGAACCACTGAGCAGGAAAATATCATTCTTTGTCTGGAAAACGCTGGAAAGAATTTCCCTGCAGTCGGCATAAATTCCGGCAAATTCCGCACTCCGGTGGTTGATCATCGGTTTTGACATGGCTCTAAGGACTCTGGGTGCAACAGGTACGGGACCAGGCATCATGAGAAGGGTATCTTCCAGATCCATATTTTTTATGCTCCACATTTACAAAAATTTAATTGTTTTTTATTTTTATCTATTTAAAGGGGTTTCTATTGATTTCACAGTTTTAAAATCCTGCAGGTTTGAAATAATTCAGAGTTATATCATTGTGATATAGTTATCGAGTTATATCATTGTGATATAGTTACCGAGTTATATCATTGTGATATAGTTACCGAGTTATATCATTGTGATGCGGTGTGCCCGAAAGGGCTATACGGTATCTCATTCCCTGGGATTTTTTAACAACTTATCAAGTAAAGTTACTTTGGAGAGGTCAAACATTAAATTCGATTTAGAGTTCAGGTTTAATTAAATCCTAGTATATAATTGATGTGCTTTTTCTAACTAGTCCCAGAAACCGCCCAATCGGAAGGACTGGTTTTGATTATTGACCATGTAGGAGCTTCATAACATCATGTTTTGTCACGACGCCTATAACTGTCCCTTTTTCTACTATAAGTACGGCAGGGTTTCCTTCCAGTATATGCGAGACTACTGAGGTTGAAATACCTGGAGATACTGTTGGAAAGGACTCTCCCATTACCTCGGAGACTTTCAACTGAGAAATCGATTTTTTCTTACTTTCGGCCATCAATTTCACTATCATATCTTCCGAAATACTTCCAACCGGAATTCCCCCATCAAGCACAGGAACCTGTGAGAAACCGTGAGTATGCATAAGGTTTACCACCTCTTCCACGGAATCATCTGGAGAAACGTGAATTACAGGGGAATGCATCAGGTCTCTTATAATAATCTGCTGTTCCTTTTCAACTTCCCCAAAAGCGTCAAGGATTTTTCTGACAGTCGAAAGCCTGGGGTCTACATCTCCCGATTCTATACGAGCTATAAGGGGCTGGCTTACTCCAGCTCTCTTAGCCAGGTCGCTCTGGGTAAGCCCGAGTTCATTTCTCTTTTTTTTAATATCTTCGGGTGTTGGAAGTTGCATATATATTACTGATAGTAATTATAATATTTAATATCATTGGTTTACATAATTTGTAATGTTTATATATAAATGGATATCAAATCCAGATAATCGTTATCTGAGAAGCTGTACAATATAAGTGGATAAAAGAGAAGAAAATTTAAAAATTGGTTGACTTCGAAGCTCAATTAATACAAATAAATTATTAAAAAATTATTGAGATTACACGAAAAATAACTTAATAAAAAAAGAGGAAAATAAATTATTGAGTGAATAGGGAAATAAGTTAATAGAAAACAGGAAAATAGATTAACAAAAACAGGGAAAAATAGGTTAACAAAAAACAGGAAATAGGTTAACAAAAACAGGGAAAAATAGGTTAACAAAAAATAGGAAAAATAGGTTAACAAAAAACAGGAAAAAATAGGTGAAGTTTTGCCAAAATCGATGAAAATACCTTAAAAGTATAAAAAAGGCATCTAATTGTTTGGTGCTCCCCCATTAAGCGGTTGATATTTTAAATGGCTTATAATTCAACAACTCTTTTAAAGTCCATTTTTTCTGAGTTATTCCATATTCTTGTGAGGGAGTCATCTTATATCTCACACCATTTTCGTTTTCTTTTGTTAAGCCCTCATGCACTCTGCAAAAGTTAAAATGAGTGCAGTAAAGCCTCATTTGGTAATATAAACCCTTTATTTTCTTTGAAAATCCTATTGTTTTCCTTTACTCTGTTGTTATCTTGCCTTAAAGTTAAGTTCTGCCTTTCGATCAAACTCGTTGATATTTGACTTTTATCTATGCCTTGACCAAAGATAATCTCTTTTTCAACTTTGTGAAGCTTGCCTTCTTTTCTGTTTTTTATTACCTGAGCATATTTCAGATTTTCATCTGGTACCATTACTGGATTCTTAGGTCTTCCTCTCTTCCCCGTTTTTGGAAATTCAATCCATTCTCCATATTTCTTCAAAAGAGCTTCAGCATATAATTTTAAGCCATCTGTAACAAAAAGAGGTTTTGAATCTGAAAGATGCTTATCTGTAGCTTCTATTAATGCGTCTGCTACATATTGTTTTCTTGGCCCTATTATAAAGTCAATTATTAGTCTGAATTCTGGTGCAAAACTTATCCACATCCAAGAGCCTTCATCTTCATTTTCTGTTCTCGGTGTAACTTTTTTTCAATTATTACCCATAGTTCATCCATTTTCAACCTTGGAAACATTCAGATCCTTCATCAATTCTTCATTTACAAGCTCGCATTGTTTCGCTGCACGAAACAGCCAGTTATTTACTGTAACTGGTTGTACTTCTAACCTTAGTTTGACAGAAGCATACATTTGAGAAAGTTTAAATGGGCTTCATACTGCTGTTTTCTTTATACAATTCAAAGTTCTATTGTGTATCTTATGATTTTTGACAGTTCTCGTTTTCTTATATGTGTGATGTCTATATAATGCGTTTTTTATAGGAAATACAGTATTAATTAGTATAATCTGTCAAACTTGAGTCTAATACATTTACTGTAACTGGTTGTACTTCTAAATACATCAGCAATTGCTTCTACTGACATTTCTTTCATAACCATTTTCAGGGCTAGTTGAATTATGAACTCTTCTTTACGAAGATTATAAAAGAAAGTGTTTGTGCGTTCACAGAACACCCTGCCGCGTTCGCGGCAGATGTATTTTCTGACTCTACCGTTTTTGGTTTAATATGTTCCATTGCCCACGATATTTCCTTGTCTCGGAATACCGTGAAATTTGCACTCTTTATTGGGGCAAGCAACATGAGCAAATTTTGGTTTTGGTCCTCGTTTTCCTATTAGAATATAATTTATCAGTCATATTATATAATATTAACCAAATAATACGGGAGTACCTATAATTATAAATATTAAATATGTGTTGAAAATTTAATTAGGTTTTTTCTCTTGATTATATGATTGTAATCTATTTAATTTAAATTATTGGAACTAAAAGTATATTAAATTGATTTTAAACTATTTTAAACAAATTTTCTTGCAAAATAAATATTATTATCACATATTATTGAAAAATAAGTAATTTTATGGAAAATGGCAAAACCTCAGGTATAAAAAATAGGAAAAATAAGAGAAAGATAAACCTGTGTGCTTATCGTACTTGATAAGCTTATCAAGCTATCGTACTTACTTAAGCTTATTATGCTTAATTAAATGTAAGAAGGGTTCTCTATCTCCTTAGATTTTCTTGTCCTGAGTTCGCCTTTTATAGCTTCGTAATATTTCATTGTATCCGGAGTAACAGAAGGACCGGTTTCTTCAATTGCTTTAAGGAAGTGCTTCTGCTTGACATTTTTTGCGTGAAGTTCCTCACGCAGAGCGAGTCTTCCTGACTTTTTGCACACGGCTGCAATGTCTGCACCTGTATACTGATCTGTCATAGAAACGAGTTTTTCGATATCAACATCCTCTGCAAGTGCCATTTTACTGGTATGGACTTTGAAAATCTCCCTGCGAGCTCCCTCATCAGGAATCGGAACGAGGATAAGCTCATCAAAACGCCCTGGCCGAATGAGAGCAGGGTCAATAATATCAGGGCGGTTGGTTGCGCCAATCACCACCACACCCCTTAGTTCTTCGAGCCCGTCCATTTCGGAAAGGAGCTGATTAAGTATCCGGGCCGTAACCTGAGGCTCTCCAGCAGAGACTCCACGGATGGGGGCAAGAGAATCAAGTTCGTCCAGGAAGACAATTGAAGGGGCAACTTGCCTTGCCCGCATGAAAACCTCGGCAATCCTCTTTTCGGACTCCCCGTACCATTTGGAGAGGAGGTCGCTTCCCTTGGCGGTAATAAAGTTAGCGTCGGATTCATGGGCAATGGCTTTTGCAAGAAGAGTTTTCCCAGTGCCAGGTGGACCATATAGGAGCACGCCTTTTGGAGCTTCCACCCCTATGTCCCGATAAGACTCCGGATTTTTAAGTGGCCATTCTACGGCTTCTTTCAGGAGGCACTTCACATCCTCCAGGCCCCCCACATCGTCCCAGCTGACATTAGGAATCTCAATAAGGATTTCACGTATGGCTGAGGGCTGGACTTCTTTCATGGCGGTTTCGAAGTCTTCTCTTGTAACCTGCAAGGAATCCAGGATTTCTTTTGGAATCTGGGGTTCTTTCAGGTTGAGCTTCGGTAGAATGCGCCTAAGAGCACTCATGGCGGCTTCCCGACAGAGGGCAGCAATGTCAGCGCCCACAAACCCATAGGTAATCTGGGCTAGGTCCCTGAGGATTACATCCTCGGTAAGGGGCATCCCTCTCGTATGGATCTGGAAAATCTCGAGCCTGCCTTCGGTGTCCGGAACCCGGAGCTCAATTTCCCTATCAAATCTTCCCGGCCGGCGCAGTGCCATGTCCAGAGCTTCGGGGCGATTTGTTGCACCTATTACGATCACATTCTTTCGGCTTTTCAGGCCGTCCATCAAGGAAAGGAGCTGCGCGACCACTCTTCTTTCAACTTCCCCTGTGACCTCAGCTCTTTTTGGGGCAATGGAATCAATCTCGTCCAGAAAGATGATTGCAGGAGCATTCTTTTCGGCATCGTCGAAGATATCGCGGATCGCTTTTTCGGATTCCCCATAATATTTAGACATTATTTCCGGGCCATTGATAGAGATGAAATAGGCATCAGACTCATTTGCAACTGCCCTTGCAAGCATGGTCTTTCCAGTTCCGGGAGGCCCGTGGAGCAACACTCCCTTTGGGGCGTCAATCCCTAACCGGTCAAAAAGTTCGGGATGTTTAAGAGGAAGCTCTATCATTTCCCTGACCTTTGTAATGGCATCCTTGAGCCCGCCCAGGTCTTCATACATAACAGTAGGAATAACCTGCTCAGGGGTTATTTCAGTCGCTTCAGGCAAAAGCTCTACCTGCGTTAAGTCTGTAATTTTTACTATCCCAGACGGAGAAGTAGAAACTACCTGCAGTTTTATTTCCCCAAGCCCGAAAGATGGTCCGAAGCCCTGGCCGAAAAAGTCCTGGAAGAAATCCTCAAACATAACTCCTTTACCGAAGGTCTCCCTCTCCCTTGATCTTCTCAAGCTGGTGGTAGAAATAAAATCTCCCTTTGAAACCGTACGGTTCATGAACACGGCTTTAAGAGTTTCACTGGGAGCATAGATCTGCATTCCCTTAACTACAGGCGCAAGAGTCACACTTTTTGCTTCTTTCCAGTCGGCTTTGTGAATCTCTACATATTCCCCTATACTGGTTTTTGCATTGGTGCGGATAAGCCCATCCATGCGTATAATATCAAGCCCTGAATCACTCGGATATGGGCGTCCTATCAGGGCTGAAGTTGATTTTCCCCCTTTGATTTCCACAACATCGAAGGGCTTGAGACCCAGCTTTTCCCGAAAGTTTTCGTCTATCCGGACAATGCCTTTTCCAACATCCCGTTGATCGGCTTCTGCAACTTTCAATTTTATTGTTGTTTTGTCCCTATCAGTCAAATAATACCCCCATCTCCATCAATCTACCAGTCAATTAATACTCCTATCTCTATAAGTAAAAGTGTTTGGAAACTCTTGCAAAAGTGGAATCTGCGACTTTCAGGCTGGTCAACTTCATCAGCTTATCTTTTTTCCCCTGCTTAGTAAGCCTTTTAAGTGTATACAGACTTGAGTTCGGATCATCTTCCGTGTA
Organism: Methanosarcina sp. UBA402; assembly: GCA_002509325.1. Taxonomy (GTDB): domain Archaea; phylum Halobacteriota; class Methanosarcinia; order Methanosarcinales; family Methanosarcinaceae; genus Methanosarcina. The sequence continues at coordinate 9,360 of DADO01000096.1, forward strand.
AGTCCTGTCTGCCTTTCAATTACTATCTTCGCGATAGAGGGAATTCCAAACTAGCTGGAAGCCGCTATACAGGGACATCTTGGTTTTTTATCTTGCTAGGTGAGCATTCATTTCCTTCCTCCTTATCTGAAGATATCCCAAATCTATATTACAATCTATAACATTTATCAGTTAGCTTTCAGTTTTATGTTCTTTAAAACGGCTTATGACTTGTCAACAGGGGGTTGAGCAATCGATACCCGTGGCGATTTCTTATGTGAAGTCAAAAAGTACCTTTCTAGCTGAGGCTTGAAATGAACACCTCCAGTAGTTCGCTAAAATCT
>DADO01000029.1:0-6921 GCA_002509325.1 Methanosarcina sp. UBA402
CAAGCCCGATTGAGCCAAAAAAAGGGAAAATATTCAGTACCCATTAGTGGATACTGTCAATCTTAGGTTATATTGTTTTTTGGTCTCTAAATACCCTATAGTTGCTTTTCCCTTCTGCATAAATGTCCAATAAATTCACGCTCGATTAAAAATCGATAGCAAGAAAAATTATGAAATATGAAATTTTCCTGCGGAAAGTGGGGTAATAGATTTTAACCGCATGCTCTAGTTAGGAACAATAATAGATTTTAGCCTTCTTAATTCTAATCAGGAACCCTAACTTTTAGTGCTTTAACTTCAATTGATATTGCTGCCAGCTTCCATGCATTCTAATAATTGCCGTATAATAAAACTTATATTATATAAAAATCCAATTGTCCTGATGGCTACGACCCTTCTAAACGACCTCCTTATCATTTTCGGACTTTCTATTCCTGTAGTTTTCACATTCTCAAAGCTAAAAATAGCTCCACTAATTGGCTTTTTACTTGCAGGTATTCTTGCCGGACCTTTCGGTCTTGGGCTGATTCGAGATATAGAAAATATTGAATTTCTAGCCGAAATAGGGGTCGTACTCCTACTTTTCACTATAGGCATGGAGTTTTCACTGCGCGACCTTTTCCAGCTTCGTAGGATCGTGATTTTTGGAGGCGGATTACAGCTTTCCATAACTTCAGTAATTGTTGCTCTTATATTCCTCTGGCTTGGCAATTCCAGAGAATCTTCGATTTTCCTTGGGCTTTTAGTGGCATTAAGCAGCACTGCAATTGTCCTTAAACTGTTACAGGAAAAAGGAGAAATCTACAGCCTTCATGGGCGAACTTCTTTAGGAATACTGATTTTTCAGGATATAGCCGCAGTAATAGTTATTCTCTTGATTCCAGTTCTTGCAGGAATTCCAGGAATCGAAAAGTCTTTCTCAAGTTTTATCCTGGAAGGCATTGGGCTCATCGTGTTTACATTCTTAAGCGCCAGGTATGCAGTTCCTTTCATCATGTATCAAGTTGCTAAGACCCGGAATAATGAACTATTTCTCCTGAGTGTTGTAGCGATAGGGCTTTCTGTTGCCTGGTTGACTTCTATGATTGGCCTGTCTCTGGCTCTCGGAGCTTTTCTTGCTGGCCTCATCATCTCGGAATCTGAGTATTCAGTTCAAGCCCTTGGAAATTTAATCCCATTCAGAGACATGTTCATGAGTATTTTTTTCATTTCAATAGGGATGCTGCTTGATCTCGATATATTAAAAGAACATCTCCTCCTTATCCTGGCTGCCACCCTTACTGTGCTGCTCCTGAAGGTCCTGGCAAATAGCTTGAGCACTTTTCTCATAGGCTTTCCTTTGAATACAATGATCCTGGTTGGTTTTTCCCTCTCACAGGTTGGAGAGTTTTCCTTTATTCTTGCAAAAGTAGGTTTTACGAGTGGATTGATATCCTCTATAATGTATCAAGAATTTCTGGATATGGCTGTGCTTTCTATGGTACTTACCCCTTTTATTATGAGTATAGGATATAGGACCACGGTTTTTGCTGAGTTACTACCTCTCCCTCCAGTATTGAAGCAAGGCTGGTATAGTAAATTTAAAGAAAACGAATCTGAAGAGAAGCCTGAAAACCATGTAATTATAGTCGGGTTTGGAATAAATGGTGAAAATGTAGTAACTGCCGCAAAGGCAGCTTTAATTCCCTATATAGTAATTGACATGAATCCTGAAGTCGTACGGATAGAGAAATTAAAGGGAGAGCATATTTTTTACGGAGATGCTGCTCAGAGTGCTGTGCTGGAGCATGCAGGTATCCAGACTGCAAAATCTGTTGTTGTGACTGCAGGCGATCCTGCTAGCGCCAAAAGGATAATTGAAGTTGCAAGGAGGTTAAACCCTCAAGTCCATATCATTGCCAGAACACATTTCCTGAGCGAACTTGATAAGTTTTATGCTTTTGGGGCAAATGAGGTAATTTCTGATGAATTTGAAAGCTCAATAGAGCTTTTTACAAGGGTACTTCACAGATACCTGGTACCAAGCAGTGAAATCAGTTCCCTGGGTTCAACACTGCGTGCCGACCATTATAAGATGCTGCGGAGTCCAGACATTCCCAGGAAGAAACTTTGTGACCTGGCTCTTGATTTTGCAGATGTGGAAATTCGCAGCCTCAGGGTCGGAAAGTCCTCCAAAACTGCAGGATTGACCCTTGGAGAACTCAACCTCCGGAGAGACTATAGGGTATCTGTGCTTGCAATCTCCCGTAATCATAGGATCATTTCCACGCCAGAAGCTGAGACTGAGATATTACCAGATGACATTCTGCTTGTAATCACCCCACCAGAAAAGCTCGATGAGGTTAGAAAGCTTTTTGAGAATAGTGTGTAATGAAAAATAACTATCTTTAATAATTTATGAGGAACAACTTCCTTTAATGATTTACATAAAGACTTGTAAAATCCCTGACTTTTTAGCAAGAATCAAGACTGCATCTAGAATAGAGAACTAGGACTGTAGTCTAGAATAGTAACCGAAAGACAACATACAAAAATCCAGCAGATTGAGGGGGAATAACCTGCAGACTTGCGCATTTTTGGTATATTCAAAGAATTTCATGTCCGTTTAGGTGAATATTTACTTATATCAATAACAGATAAATTGAATAATATCCCGATTTTTCTAAAAAGCATAAATGTTAAAAATATTAAGTAGTAACTATGTAGAAAATTTCGCTCCGTCAACAAATTAATAATACAAGCATTTTTATAATTCATAATATTTATTAAAAAAGATTTGAATACACATTCGATGAATTTATATTCATCCGGTGGAAAATTTATGATGCGTGATATTAAAGAGATTTTTCAGGAAGTAGTCCAGGCCGTATTTCCTTTAGCATTCGCTGTAGGGTTGCTTATGCTCATATTCATAGGCATAAGCTTGGATGATCTTATTTCTTTTTTAATAGCTACAGTAATAACTGCAATCGGAATGACTTTTTTTCTAACAGGGGTAAAGCTGAGCATGCTTCCGATAGGTGAAGCAATTGGAGCTGACTTACCGAAGCATAATTCACTAGTGTTTATTGCAGTAGTAGCGTTTTTACTCTCGTCCTTTGTAGCCATGGCTGAACCTAATGTAAATGTTTTAATCACAATGATTGGTTCAGCTTTGCAGGGCAGCATAAATAACAGTTTATTAATTATCTCCATTGCTTTTGGAGTGGGTTTCCTTATGGCAATTTCTGTCCTGAGGATAATCTTTGGAGTTCCGATAAAGTATCTATTTGCAGCAAGCTACTCAATTATACTCATTCTGTCTTTCTTCGTACCTGCCGATTACCTGGCGATTGCCTATGATGCAGGAAGCGTGACTACAGGAGCTATGATTGTGCCTGTGCTTATGGGTCTTGGAGTTGGGATAGCTTCTGTATTGCAAGATAGATCTGAGCTTGATGGTTTTGGGCTTGTAGGTCTGGCAACTGTAGGTCCCATACTGAGCCTCATGCTACTGGGGGTCCTGTCTTCATGAGTTCAGGTTTAGGGGGACTACTGACTGTATTTTTTGAAGTTATTCAGTCAATTGCTCCCCTTATAATTTTCTTTACATTATTCCAGAAATTATACTTAAGGTTGCCAATATCACAAATAATAAAACTTTACACAGGGTTAGCCTTTACTGTATTTGGTATGGTATTGTTTCTTTATGGCGTTAACAATGGATTTCTCCCCGCGGGAGCGGCAATTGGCGAATTCTTTGGTGGTTCTAAAAAAGGCCTTTTGATCCCTATAGGTTTCATACTTGGTTTACTTGCTACTTTTGCAGAACCTTCTGTAAGAGTATTATGTTACCAGGTTGAGGAGTCATCCAATGGTTATATAAGATCAAACCTTATGCTTTACACACTTTCTTTCGCAGTTGCTACACTGACAGCTATTACAATGGCGAAAATCATCTATAGAATTCCTTTCCTGTACATAATAGTTCCAGGTTATTTATTTGTCCTGATTTTGTTATGGATTTGTGATAAAGACTTTATAGGTATCGCATTCGACGCAGGAGGAGCTGTAACAGGTCCAATGGCTGTGACTTTTCTTATGTCGATGGCTGTGGGAGTAGCTACAGCACACGAAGGGGCAGATCCAGTCGCAGACGGCTTCGGCCTGATTGCGATGATAGCACTGGCGCCCATCATTTTCGTTCTGCTCCTGGGTGTTTATATAAGATTTAACGGAGGTAGAAGGGATGTGCAATGAGAAAGATTTCGTATTAATAGTAACAATTGTAAAAAAAGGCTGGGGAGATGAGGTGATCAAGGCATCAAGAAAGGCCGGTGCTCATGGTGGAACAATCGTATTTGGTCGTGGCACAGGGATTCATGAAAATAAAAGCATTCTTGGCTTAATGATTGAGCCAGAAAAGGAGATTATCTTTACCATAGCCGAATCAAGTATTGCGGATAATATTTTAAATAGTATTATTGAAGCGGTAAATCTTAATGAACCCGGAATGGGAATAGGATTCGTAGTTTCTCTGGATAAAGTATTTGGGATCTCTCACCCATTTTATGAAAAGAAGCGCCCTGAGAAAGGAGTCTAAGCCATTAAAGGGTTTGGAATTTACAGAATCTATGATTTTTTGGAAGGTTATTATTCCAAAACTCTTTTTCTTAATCTTTTTTATTCCAAGGTCCTTTTTATTAATCTTCTTTCATTCCAAGATCCCTTTTATTAATCTTCTTTCATTCCAAATCCTTTTTTCAATCGTTTCGGTTTACAAAAGAACCTGACAGTTGTAAAAACTAGCCTTTAAATAATACCTATCGTTGAAGAAAGTAAGATTTTAAACTGTTTTTTATTGAGTAAGACAACAGGAAACCAGAAAAAGTATAAATAGGCAAATACAAAACACAAATTCAAGATATCTTAAGAAATTATCTTTCATAGTTATAATAGTATGCGAAACTGTTATAAATTATTTTCCCAGTTATATCCTTAATAAGCGAGACTCTATAAAGAAGATTAAGCCTTAAAATTTTGATCTACGCCTTCTATCTTTAGATCATTACTCATATCTGGCACAAAACTTAAGAATATAATCTATAAAGTTGCCAGGGTGAATATGTGGATTTTATTTAAAAACTTAATTTATATAGGACTTACGCAGTTGAACAAAAAACCAGCAGCATGAAACCCCAAACTCTCCAAAGTATGATCTTCTTGGTAAGCTTTTACGTGCTTGGTTTTACATCTCAAATGCGTAACTCCTATTATATATCAATATATGACTTCTTATTATCTTTCAACTTTCTATCCATCCATTCTTTAAATTTTATTTTTTCTCCTTTTTGAACCAAATTGTGACTTTTTATTCTAAGCCATATATTCTTAGCTATTTCCCAAAAAGTATAAATAATGTAAGTAATTATGTACTATATGTAAAGAATATATTACATTTTGTATAGAAAATTAGCTAATTTGCTTTTAAAACTATACATAAAAATACAAAAAATATAGAACTTTGACTTTTATTAAAAAAGTATATGGAGTTGTATATATGAAGCAAAAACAATTCGAAATAATTTTGTTTCTAATTATAATGTTGATGGGAATGGTTCTAAGTTTTGCTTTTTCGATAGGAAGTCCAGTACTTGCTATAGGTGTCTTCTTAGCAGGGGGGACTGCGATATATATTATAAAAAATAGGCAGGAAGGCGTTGTGGGAGACGAGCGCATTTACCAGATCAACCAGAAAGCCTCCTGGATTATTTTCCAAATAATAGTAATTAGTTTTGCCCTTGGAGGAGCAACCCTCATAGCAATGAGGAACACTTATCCAAGCTACACCAATATTGGTTTTTTCATGGCGTATGTAAGTTGTGCAGTTATGGTGCTTTATGGCTTGCTTTATATGCATTACAACAGGGAATATGGCGGCTGAGCAGAAAGCCGGATTCTATCATGTCCTAAAAATTTCAGGTATAATCTCCAAACTTGATTATTTAAGTCGAGTGTCCTCATGATGATACCCTTCAAATTATCCTTCAAATCTACTTTAAAAATACGGAGCCTGCAATGAAGAATAATATTAAAGTTTACAGGGCTATACATGATCTTACCCAAGAAAGTCTTGCCGAAAAAGTAGGGGTGACACGGCAAACCATACATGCGATTGAAAAGGGCAAATACGACCCATCTCTTGAGCTCGCATTCAAGCTTGCAAGGCTTTTTGGCACCCGTATTGAAGATATTTTCCTCTATGAAGGCAGCGGGACTGAGCCCTTTCGAATTCTCAAAAAAGACTCAAATTAATCCTTTTTTGTTAAAAATCGGATTCATAAGATTTTTCCAGATAAACTTAGCTTTCCCGATTACCTAAAACAAGTAAACTCGGTGAAAATAAGTAATATAATCATTTTTTTATATCCTGGAAAAACGAGAACATGTGAACTATACAGGCTATTGGGTTAGTAAAGTTAATTTTCCTTCACGGAAATAATGGCGACGCATCCCGAAAATCAATTTTAGTTTTTAAATATATTTATATTAAATGAAAGGGTAGTTATAATTAATGGATACCGGCGGATGTAAAGGCCGCAAGTTTATGCCATCAAAAAACTAACAGGAAAATAAACAAGTTGCAAAGGAAATAAGCAGGAGGAAAATCTATGATGCAGTCCTTTATAGTGGAACACTATCTTAACAAAGAAATAGATGTCTATTGCGGTGGGCCTGACGTTTTCAGGGGAAGTGTAGAAGCCTGTGCAGATAATGTTCTGACGCTCAGTAGCGAAGGGAAACTTACCCATATAGCTATCGATAAAATAATAGCCCTATGGGGTCAATAAGCCCTAAAATCTTAAAATTCAAGGTAACTATTCAGCCTATCAAAACATGTCTGTTGATATTGATTCCAACGAAAACGAGGAAACCGAGAAT
>DADO01000029.1:7107-11917 GCA_002509325.1 Methanosarcina sp. UBA402
TGTCTATTGGATATTAGTAAAGATGGCTATTGATGTTGTTTTATATAGGTTGAATAGTTAAAATTCAAGAATAGTTACATTAAAAATGATAACCAGAATTGGGGAAGGATCTTACAGATTCCCTTCTCATTCTTTTTATATTTAAATAATCCATTGGACAGTCAATTGGGATTTTTATTTTCCGGTAAGAATAAGTGGGGCAGGGCAGAACTAGTCAGAAACCTGCTAGAAATATGCGCAAACGAATAAACCTTGGACTCTAATCTCGGAGCAGAGTAAAATATATCCACTGGTCCGAAACGAAAAAGCCTTAATACCGGGAGAAAGAAAACTGGTTCTAAATAGCAGGTCAAAATTCGATATATGGGAAAATATCTGAGGAGAATATCTGAGGTGTGAAGAAAATGCAATCTTTTATAATAGAAAAGCTTCGAGGCGAGGAAGTAGATGTCTACTGTGGGGGCCCGGATGTATTTAGTGGAAGAATAGAAAGCTGCGAAGACAGTGTGCTCACTCTTGAGCAGAATAAAAAGCACACGTACATAGCAATTGATAAGATCATAGCTATATGGCGTGTGCAATAATATCCATAAAAACGTTTACTGGATAAAGGGTTTATTGGATAAGAGTAACTGGATAAGAGTAACTGGATAAGCTCTTGTGGGTGGGCGCACAATACGCATGACAGACTGGATAAGAGTAACTGGATAAGGGTTTGCAGGGTACGATGGAAAAGTCTGGAAGTAAAAAGTTCCTCCTTTTCCACCAGTTTTTGAGTCCGATAAAGATTTTAACTAACCTCTCAGTTGAGAGCATCGTATATACGGGCTAGTATAACCTCTCAGTTGAGAGCATCGTATATACGGGCTAGTATATACTGGTCACTTTCTCTGTTCTCATAGCTTATGCTTTTCTGCAGCTTTTTGCATGAGAAGCGATAAACTCCCTCATCAGTTTTGCCCCGAGCATAGCTGTTTGCCCGGAATCGTATTCAGGAGCAATTTCTACAACGTCAAACGCCATTGAGAAAGGGGCAAGCGTCCTTGTTGCAGTCCTTACATCCCGTGCACTGAGGCCAAAAGGTTCAGGCGTGCCAAGGCCAGGGGCATAAGCCGGATCTATAGCATCCATATCAAGAGAAAGGTATAACTGGCTGCAGTCAAGCCACTCGAGGGCTTCTTTGAGAATTTCTACAATGCCTGTGGATTCCACATCATCGGCTGTATAATACTTCAGATTATTTTCTTTAGCAAAAATCCACTCTTCTTCAGGGCCGCTTCTTATGCCTATAGAAACCAGATTCTTTGTAACCTGATTGAGAATATTTCGGGATACGCAGGCATGGTTATTTTGAAAACCCCTGTACTCATCCCTGAGGTCGAAATGAGCGTCTAAAACAAGGACCCCGAAATCCTCCCCTGCATGTTCGGCGCAGGCCTTCACCGTAGCAAAAGTCAGGGAATGCTCTCCTCCAAGCATAATGGGAAGCTTTCCATCGTTCAGTAGGTCTTTTGTAGCTTCGTAGAGGTTCTGCAAGGTCTCGTCAACCAAGGCTGAAGTTTCCAGGTTTCCGGCATCATAGATAGGAAGATCCACAAGATCTATGTCGAAAGTCGGGTTATAACTTTCGAAGTTTGCTGAGACCTGCCGCATAGCGTCTGGAGCCCAGCGGCTGCCTGCTCTGAAGGAAGAGGTGTTGTCAAAAGGCACGCCGAAAATAACATAACGTGCAGATTCATAGTCTGCGAGAGCATCTATAAAGGAATTGGGTAAAAACATACTATAACCTGATATGAAATTATTTGCTTAAAAAAGAATGACTCAGGCTGTTGACCTGAGTTTTGACTTTATTTGGAAGTTTACATTCGTATATCGAGTTTGATTTTGCCAAGGGCTGTAATATAAGAAACCTCTTCTCCCTCTTTGACTTTGTCCTTATACTCATCAGGAATTACAATCTCAAAGGTTGAAAAGTCTCCCATGTCCATGAGCTGGGCAATGTCGCCGGTAATCGAGATTACCTGAGCTGTCTTTCTTTCCACAATCGGGATATAGATTTTGCTTGCAACGGAACCTATATAGGAGCGCTTCTGGCCGTCAAAGAGACCTATAACTTCTACCCTTGCCTTTGCAGCTCCGTGTTTTCCTGGCTTGGACTTGACAATACTCTTTATGACACATGCTTCGTCATCAATGATTACATATTTCCCTTCTTTGAGATCCTTTACCTCTACCTGCTGTTTCATAATGATTCTCCCGTACGTTTTTAAAACGTTTATAAATAAGCCATAAATGTCATACCGGATTTGCCGAAAACTCTCCTCAGCTCCGGTTAAAGATTATAAGAAGGCTTTCCTAATTTTTAAGCCTGTCTCTTATTCGGTTCATACATCACTTATATTATGTATGCATTGCTTACATTCTGTATTGAAAAACTGAAAAATATTCCTAACTTGGGGGCGCCTGCAGAACAAAATCTACAGGTTGAAAACTAATACGATTAATTATCCTTGACTATATAACGCTTTTGTGAGATATTATGTATTTTAGACCGGGTTCAGGGAAAACTGCCTGAAGTATCCGGAAAATGACCATGAGCTAGAGTAATTATTGAATTACAGAGAATATTTGACTTCAATTTGACTTCATACAGAGAATATTTGACTTCAAAGAAAAAAATCCTTTAACCTGCAAAATTTATTATATTGGAATCCATAATTCCATGCCTTCCACATTTTTTCGATTTTCCTTAAAAATATTCTACCAAACATTCTAGAAAAAATCCTTAGCAATTATCCTATCAAATAATCCTTAGCAAATAATCCTTAGCAAATAAAACAGTGTCGCGAATTTGATGTAAATTCAATGTCAGCTTCTTGCATACTGTGGGAAAATGGATCTATCGATATGGAATTTCCCACTCAATAATTTCTTAAGATTTGTAATTTTACAGAAAAATCGGCACACTGCCGAAAATAATTTTTATCAATTGAGCTTAAGTTTCTTCAATTTTTCTGGCTCCGGCATTCCTTCTTCATCCCAGCCACGGTAATGGTAATATTCCTGAAGTGCAGCTTCAAACTCCTGCCTTGGAAGTCCGTATCCTTCATTCTCTCCCTCGTTTTCAAACAGCCTTTCCGGAAGAGTATCGTCTTTCAGGGTAAATCCTGCTTTAAGGTTATAAATTCTCTCAAGATTATAGATTCTTTCCCCAATTTTCAGGAGTTCTGCAGGTGAGATTTCGATACCTGCTGCCGAAAACAGGAGAGCTGAACATAGTTCTTCATTAAGAGCAAAGCCCGAGAGGGGGCAGAACACAAAAGAGTCCAGCATGGCAGTAAGGTTTTCAAAGACCTGAAGGATACCTGCTTTTCCTTTAAGGCTCAGGCGGTCAAGACAAAGAGGCTTTCCAAGTATCTCAGATCCAACCATGAAAGCAGTCAGGTAGTCTCCTCCGTGGCTGGATGTAGCATAAGCAAGAGCTTGCCCCCTGATCCCTCGTGGATCAAAACCTCCAAGTTCAAGCCCCTTTACATCCATGCTCAAATCTTCCCTCCCAAGGCCTGAAAGATATTTCCTAGCTCCATTTCCGAGTTTTCCTCCTTCTCCGATTTCCGAAAGCAAGGATTTCAGTCCATTATCTTTGATTACCCCAGGTTTGAGTTCTGCGCACGCTCCAAGCACGGAGCCTGCCGAGATTGGATCAAGCCCATAATCCCTGCATACCCTGTCAGCCTTGAACACAGAAATCAGGTCAGGGTTCTCAAGATTAAACCCAAAAGCCCAGAGAGAATCGTAATCAGGCACAATCTGACCTGTTTCTTTAATCCTTTTCTTGCAGCCCAGAGGACAACTAGGGCAGCTTTCATTTTCAAGCTCGAAAGCGGATTTAATACGTTCTCCTGACAACGAATCTGCAAAGGAGGTCCCCCTTCTGGAAAAGTTCCTGATAGGGATAAGATTCATGTAGTCCAGCAATTTTACAAGCACAGACGTGCCGTAATTTGCAAGTCCTTTGGAAAGCACAGGGCTTGCATCAAAAAGCTTCAATATCCTTGTCTCGAGATCCCGGAATCTCTCTTGATCGGAAGGTAAAAGTTCTTTTTCTCCTTTCACAACTACGGCTTTGAGCATTTTTGAGCCGGCAACTGCTCCAAGTCCTCCTCTTCCATTGTGAATGGAATCAACAACAAAAGAGGAAATAAGAACCTGTTTTTCTCCTGCCCTGCCAATACAGGCAACGCTGACTTTGCTGTCTTTTTTCTTTAGAACATCAGTACAGGTTCTGATATTCTTTCCCCAGAGTTGTTCTGCAGGCACGATTCCAACGTTTCCTTCTCCTACTTCTACATATGAAGGCTTCTGTGTTCTTCCATTGATGATGAGGGCATCAATTCCAGCTTTCTTGAGCTCTTTCCCGAAGCCTCCACCCATATTCCAGCTAAATATTGTGCCTGTTAGAGGTGACTTTGATGTTAGAACTGCTCCTGAAGCCATCGGAGCAAGCCCTGAAAGAGGGCCGGAAGTAAAAATTAAGGGGTTTTCCGGACCAAGGGGGTCAATATTAGCATCTGCAAGCTCGGAAAGCAATTTTACTCCAAGTCCTCTGCCGCCAAGATATTTTCTGATTAAGTTTCCATCCGTCCTGATGGTATTTACCGATTCAGAGCCAAGGTCTACATATACTGTTTTTCCTGTCAAGTCAGCCATATTGAATCCTCTATTTTCTTTCACGGTCCTGCTTTTTATAGCCACAGTAGTTCCGATTTGTTGTAGTTCCGAATGAGAATTCTCATTCATTTACATTTTT
>DADO01000077.1:0-182 GCA_002509325.1 Methanosarcina sp. UBA402
AAAAAATTAGTGAACTACTGAACTCGCGTGTTTAGGAGTATAATGGAACTCCATTTGGATTCGGTTAAGTGAGGAATCGTGATAATTACCTCCATTCCCACAACAGTTGTAAGATATTTGATTCTATTGTAGGCTGGAACAAGGTATCGATTTCATGTAAATTGACCAAAATTTAAGATAGG
>DADO01000077.1:345-9830 GCA_002509325.1 Methanosarcina sp. UBA402
CAAAATTTAAGATAGGCTTCTGGTACAAAATCGAACCATTAAAGCCAGATAAATTCGAAGGACTGCTACCTGGAAAAATTATGACTTATTTTTTGAATAATTTGATGAAAATTTGAAATACCATGCGTTTAATTTTTCAATTAACTTCATAAATCTTGAAGTAATATAAATGGATACACCAGGAGAATTGGAAATGGAGCAGACTTTTGATGAGTTTATTGATTATTGTTATAACAGGGTTTTGGGTAGAATTCCTGATCCTGAAGGAAAAGAATACTATATTAAATTATTAAATAAAGGTGTGTCAAAACACGAAATATTAATCTCTTTTTTGAACTCTGATGAGTATGCTGAGCGCGTAAAATATCTCATGAGTCCTACAATCAAATTCGCTCCTCCCGGACATTTTTACTCTCCACTACCAAATGTAGAAGATATCTCAATGTTATATCAAAAAATCGACAAATCCCAGAACCCGATTGGAATTGATATCAATGGTGATAAGCAGATCGAATTACTAAAACAGTTTCAAAAATATGTTTCCATAATACCATTTGGGGATGGTTTCAAGAAGAACAATACTAGATATTTTTTTAACGGTAATGAATGGTATAGTTATGGGGATGCAATTATATTATTTTGTATGATTAATTATTTTAAACCAAAACAACTTGTTGAAGTAGGATCAGGTTATTCGTCACTTGTTACTTTGGACACATGTGAATTGTTAAACCTTAAAACGAAAATTACCTTTATTGAGCCTTTTCCAGACCTTCTTTTAAGTCTATTATCTGACCGAGATGATCCTGAAAAGCTTCTTTTAAGAAAAGAGGTTCAAACGGTAAATTTATCTCTTTTTGAAGATCTAAATAGTGGGGATATTCTATTTGTAGATAGTTCCCATGTTGTGAAGTTTGCGAGTGATGTTCTTTTTATTCTTACCGAAGTGCTTCCCCGTCTTAAGCCTGGTGTGATTATCCATTTTCACGATGTTTTTTGGCCTTTTGAATATCCTCTTGAGTGGCTAGAACAAGGGTTTGCATGGAACGAAGCATACTTTTTAAAGGCATTACTTACAAATAATAAAAATTACGAAATTTTGTATTTTAATGATTATATGGGGCAAGTGCATCATTATTTGGTGAAGCAATACATGCCTCTAGCATTGAAGAATTTTGGATGTGGAATCTGGTTAAAAAAACTTGAATCCGAATCCGCTTTTGTTTGAAGAAATGTACAAATCAGACCGTTTCAAAACTATATTTGATTATACCTGATTGATTATACCTGATGATTATACCTGATTGATTATACCTGGCGTCATAACTACTATCTAAGTTTATAATGCATTCCACCAAATATCATCAAAATCAGTTAGAGAGTTAGTTGATCCTCAAGCACTTAATTATGAAACCTGAATTATTGAATCAATATTTAAAATGAAAAACAACGCTGAAGCTCTTATAATTTGATAACATGAGCTCTAAAGAAGTAGTTTTGAATTTTGGATTAACTCTTTTATTAAGACATTCAACTACTTATACTCAACACTTTCCTGTAAATTTCACATGATTCTACTAAAATATCCTAAAGTAGATAATTATTTATATGATCGGCATAATGTAGCCATCCGTTATATGATTAAAAGCTCAAACTCCGCTCTTCTTGCAGTTTACCGATATTTTTCCTCGTTGTTTTTTGGGGATCAGATCCTGACTTAACAGGTTTCTTCACGCTGATTTGTAGAAAAAAATGATTATTCTGAACTAAAATGATTATCCCGGACTGAAAGTATTGAGTACAAGCAAATATGGAATTAAAAGTAAATAAGTTATACAAATTCATCGCTGGTAAGCGAATTTACTGCATATAAATTCGAAGAGCCATTTGTTTATTACTCATTTGCTTATTTATTATAATACTTTCACTCCGCTATGTTACTTTATTAATAAAATGTCTGCATCTTGCTGTATGTATCAAAAAACGGGGTAGTATGAATTGAAAATCACCATCGGCGGATCTAAATAAAATCAATCTAAGCCAATTATAACTATGTATTTATAATAATGTATAGAATTATCTACTTGAACTAACAGCTTGATAAGCGAATAAGCTTTAAGCTTTTTAAAAAGTCACTTCAAATTCACAAGTTCAGATAATTTCTAGACCTCTTAGATCCCCCAACTTTAAAATCTAGGCTTGATTCAGACATCCCAACTTAAAAAGCAGACATCAATTAAACTTAAAAAGCAGACATCAATCTAACTTAAAATGCAGACATCAATTAAACTTAAAAAGCAGACATCAATCTAACTTAAAATGCAGATTTACTCTGAATTAAACTCTCATCAAACTTACTCTAACTTTAAACTCTCATCTAACCGATTCAACTGGACAAAAACCCGAGAGAAAAAAATGAAAAATATTATTATTAAAGGGGCACGGGAACACAACCTGAAAGATATCACAGTGGAACTTCCGCGGGATAAATTCATTGTTATTACAGGCGTTTCAGGCTCAGGGAAATCAACCCTGGCTTTTGACACGGTTTATGCCGAAGGGCAGCGGCGTTATGTGGAGTCCCTCTCGGCTTATGCGCGGCAGTTCCTCGGGCTTATGAACAAGCCGGACGTGGACAGCATCGAAGGATTATCTCCTGCAATTTCCATTGAACAGAAAACAACCTCGAAAAATCCAAGAAGTACGGTCGGTACAGTCACTGAAATTTATGATTATCTAAGGCTGCTTTTCGCAAGAGTTGGCACGCCTTACTGCCCGACTCACAACATAAAAATCGAGTCTCAGTCCCCTGAAAGGATTGCAGACAACCTGAGCAGAGAATTTGAGGGCATGATCACTATTCTTGCGCCTGTAGTCCGCCAGAAAAAAGGGACATACCAGCAGCTCTTCAGGGAACTGAACAGCGAAGGCTTCGCGCGGATGAGGGTAAACGGGGAAATCTACAGAACTGAAGATGAGATTACCCTTGACCGTTACAAAAAACATAATATTGAAGTCGTGGTTGACCGGCTTGACCCTTCAGAAGACCGCTCAAGACTTGTTGAAGCCTGTGAAAATGCCCTCAGGAAGGCAGACGGGCTCTTAATTGCGGTTGATTCGGAAGGAAAAGATTACCTATTTTCCTCGAACATGGCCTGTCCTGTCTGCGGTATGGCTTTTGAAGAACTCCAGCCCAGAATGTTTTCCTTCAACAGTCCCTTTGGAGCCTGTGAAGCCTGTAATGGGCTTGGGATCAAGATGGAGTTCGACCCAGACCTGATCATCCCAAATAAAACCCTCTGCCTTGCAGATGGAGCTGTAGCTCTTTACAGAAATTACCTTGACGGTTATAGGGGCCAGCACCTGGCAGCCGTGGCAAAACACTTCGGTTTTGACATTTTTACCCCTATTGAGGCTCTCTCGGAAGAGCAGTATAACGCACTCATGTACGGCTCGGACGAACGCATTCAATTTAGCATGAGCATGAAGAATGGAGATGCCTACTGGACTCACAAAGGCAACTGGGAAGGATTGGTTCCGCAGTCCGAAAGGTTATACAGCCAGACAAAGTCCGAGTACCGCCGAAAAGAACTCGAAAAATTCATGCAGGTCCGCCTCTGCCCTAAATGTGAAGGGAAGCGCCTGAAGGAAAAAGTGCTTGCCGTAAAGCTCGGTGGAAAATCCATTGTAGATGCAACCAATCTTTCAATTCTGGACTGTATCCGGTTTTTTGAAAATCTGGAGCTCTCGGAAAAGGAAAAGGAGATTGCAAAGCAAGTTTTAAAGGAAATTCGCTCCAGGCTTGGCTTCCTTGAGCATGTTGGGCTTGGTTATCTCACCCTTTCCCGGAGCGCAGGCACCCTCTCAGGCGGGGAAGCCCAGAGAATCCGACTGGCTACTCAGATTGGCTCAAACCTCATGGGCGTGCTCTATGTGCTTGACGAGCCCTCAATAGGGTTGCACCAGAGGGATAACGAGCGGCTTATCCAGACCCTTCAGACCCTGCGAGATCTGGGAAATACCCTGATAGTCGTGGAACATGATGAGGATACTATCCGGGCTGCAGACTATGTACTCGATGTCGGGCCAGGAGCAGGTATTCACGGAGGTTATGTGGTAGCTGAAGGGACACCTCAAGATATAGAACAAAACCACGAATCCCTGACAGGCCAGTACCTTTCAGGAGAAAAACAGATAAAAACGCCTGTCCTCCGGAGGCAGAGCGATGCGTTCATCAGGCTAAAAGGTTGCAGAGCAAATAACCTGAAGGACATAGATGTGAATATCCCCATAGGAATCCTGACCGTGGTTACAGGTGTTTCAGGATCTGGAAAATCCACGCTTATTTACGATACCCTGTACAAAGCCCTGATGAAAAAGATAAATAAATCAAATGTAACCCCAGGAGACTATGACAAGCTGGTTTTTGATTCCGAGATAGACAAGGTAATTGTTATTGACCAGAGCCCTATTGGCAGGACTCCGCGCTCGAACCCTGCAACTTATACCAAGGTTTTTGACGCCGTCAGGCAGGCTTTCGCCGAAACAAAGGAAGCAAAAATCCGGGGCTATAAAAACGGGCGCTTCTCTTTCAATGTAAAAGGAGGGCGCTGTGAAGCCTGCCAGGGAGACGGGCTGATAAAAATTGAAATGAATTTCCTGCCTGATGTCTACATCGAATGTGAGGAATGCAAAGGCACCCGTTACAACCGGGAAACCCTCGAAGTAAAATACAGGGGCAAATCGATTGCTGAAGTCCTGAATATGACTGTAGAAGAGGCTGCCGAGCATTTCGAAAATGTCCCTGCAATCAAAAGCAAACTCGATACTCTAACAAAAGTTGGGCTTGGCTATATCAAACTTGGCCAGAGCTCAACAACACTTTCAGGCGGGGAAGCCCAGAGGATTAAGCTTACAAGAGAACTATCTAAAAAGGGTACCGGAAAGACGATTTATCTCCTTGACGAGCCCACAACCGGGCTTCATTTCCATGACGTTAAAAAACTCATCTCAGTCCTTAACGGGCTTGTGGCAAAAGGAAACACCGTGGTTGTGATAGAGCACAACCTGGATGTAATCAAATCCGCAGACTATATCATCGATCTTGGCCCTGAAGGCGGGAACGCAGGTGGAGAAATTATTGCCGAAGGAACTCCAGAGGAAGTGTCCACGGTTCAGGGAAGCCATACCGCTCGCTTCCTTGCTCCCAGACTTTCACAGTCATATCTTAATATGTCGGAAGAAGAGCTTGTAGAGGCCGTTTTCGAAGAAGGGGAAGAGTTTGAGGCTGATTCTGAAGATTTTGAAGATGATCTAAATGAGGATTCCGAAGACTTTGAAGAAGACTCGGAGGAAGACTTCGAAGACTCCAGAGGTTTCAAGCACAACAAACATAGGATCGATAAAGCGTTTGAGAAGCAGTTGATTTAAACTGGCTTAAAGTTGACTTAAGTTGACTTAGGTAATTAAGCTGATTTAAGCCCTCTGTAAAAATTTAAAAACTTGAACATGAGGTTTAAAAATGATTGACCTGGAGGCTCTTCCTCACCTGCCTGGCTGTTATCTTTTCAAGAATGATGAAGGAACTGTGATTTATGTAGGCAAGGCAAAGGACCTTAAAAAGCGGGTGAGCAGCTATTTCCAGAAACGAGACCATGATCCGAAAACCGCGAGCCTTATAGAAGCTGTAAGGGGCCTTGATTTTATTGTCACAAACACGGAAGTCGAGGCTTTCCTTCTGGAAAACACCCTTATTAAGAAACACTGGCCAAGGTACAATATTCTTCTAAAGGACTCAAAGCGGTATGCCTGCATTCACTTAACAGAAGAAAAGTTTCCAAGGATCAGGCTTTCCCGAAAAAGAGCAGATAACGGAAGCTTTTTTGGGCCCTTTGTCTCGTCAAAAGAAAGAAATTACATTTTTGAGGTTGTAAGAAAGACCTTCCAGCTCCGGACCTGCAAACAAATGCCGAAACGGGCTTGCCTCAGATACCATATAGCGGCATGCAGCGGGCCCTGTATAGGCGCAATTTCCATAGAAGACTACGCCGAGAAAGTGAAAAAAGCTGCCTCTGTCCTGAAAGGCAATATCAAAGAGCTTATTGAATCTATGGAAATAGAGATGAGAGAACTGGCATCAAGGCAGCAATTCGAGCAGGCTATAGCTCTGCGGGATGAGATCGCAGCTCTTGAATATCTCCAGGAAAAGCAAAATGTGGAGAGGCAGAAAAAGCATAATGAGGACATTCTGAACTATATTGTCAGGGATGATACCGTTTATCTCATGCTCTTCAAGGTCTACAAGGGTACGCTTGAAGACAAGCAGGACTTTGTTTTTGCCTTTGGGGATAATTTCCTGGAGGAATTCCTGGTACAGTATTATTCTGAGAACGAGCCGCCTGAAGAACTGATCCTGCCCGAGCCTCTCGAAGAATCTCTTATTGATTTTCTTTCACATATCAAGGGAATAAAGGTGAAAGCCACGGTTCCGAAGCAGGGAGAGAAAAAGGAGCTTCTCGATCTTGCCCTGAAAAATGTTGAGATCGGCTTCTTTGGAGACCGGAAAAAGCTTGAAGCCCTGCAGAATAAACTTTCCCTTCAGAAACTTCCGAATGTTATAGAATGCTTCGATATCTCCCACCTCTCAGGCACAGCTACGGTCGGCTCCATGGTGCAGTTCCGGGGAGGCCGGCCTGATAAACACAATTACCGCCGTTTCAGGATAAAAAGCGTTGAAGGGGTAGATGATTTCGCTTCCATTGCCGAGGTTGTACGCAGGCGTTATTCCCGCTTGCTTGAGGACAAACACGACCTGCCTGACCTGATAATTATAGACGGGGGAAAAGGGCAGCTTTCTTCAGCTTTCCAGGAACTTCGGAAATTGAAGCTCAGGATTCCTATTATCTCCATAGCCAAACGGGAAGAAGAAATCTATGTGCCCGGAATTAAGTCTCCTCTTCCCATCAAAAAAAACGAGAATGCCTCGCTTTTTGTCCAGGACATCCGGGATGAGGCCCACAGGTTTGCAATTACCTATAACCGGCTGCTGAGGCAAAAATCCATTATTCCTAAAAATCCCTGATTCCTAAAAATCCCCGATTCCTAAAAATCCCTGATTCCTAAAAATCATTGACCCCTGAAAATTTATCCCTTAAAATAATTGGTCTCTAAAAATCATTGATTTCTTAAATTGGCACCACTCCTGATTGTATCCGGATTTAAATATCAAGGATTTTAAGGTCTTGATTCTATGAAAGTTTCCGATCAAACATCCGAAAAGTTATCTCGAAAATCCAAAAAAATGTCTCAAAAAATACCCGAAATAATACATGATACCCGATACTGGAACAGCCCACATTTCAAGCTGGTTTCCGATTTTGAGCCCAAGGGTTCTCAGCCGCAGGCAATCGAAAAACTGGTGGAGGGGCTGAATAAAGGAGAACAGTACCAGACCCTGCTTGGGGTGACAGGGTCAGGGAAGACCTATACTGTTGCAAATGTCATAAACCAGATAAGGAAACCGACCCTTGTTATTGCCCATAATAAAACCCTTGCAGCCCAGCTTTATAACGAATTCAGGGAGTTCTTCCCTGAGAATAGGGTGGAGTATTTTGTTTCCTATTACGATTATTATCAGCCTGAGTCCTATCTCCCTGCCAGGGACCAGTATATCGAAAAAGATGCCCAGATAAACCCGAAGATCGAACAGATGCGGCTTGCTGCCACAGCCTCCCTCATGTCACGCCAGGATGTTATTGTGGTGGCATCCGTGTCCTGCATCTACGGGCTTGGCAATCCTGAAAATTTCCAGAAGATGGGGTTTGAATTAAAGGTCGGAGATAAGGTCCAGAGAAAGGAAATCCTGCAAAAGCTTGTTGAAATCCAGTTTGAACGGAACGACCTAGAACTTATGCCTGGTCGCTTCAGGGTAAAAGGGGATATCATTGATATTATCCCAGGGTACTTTGATAATATTATCCGAATTGAACTTTTCGGAGACGAGGTTGACCGGATTTCCGAGGTTGACAAGCAGACCGGACAGCGAACGGAAGAGATGGATTATTTCTTTGTCTACCCTGCCAGGCATTATGTAATTCCTGAGGAGGAGCAGAAAAGTGCAATCCAGTCCATCCTCGAAGAACTCGAAGAACACCTTTCTGAGCTCGGATTGCTCGAATCGCACAGGCTAAAGCAGCGCACACTTTATGACATGGAAATGATCCAGGAAACCGGCAGTTGTAAGGGGATTGAAAATTATTCGCGGCACTTTGACCACAGACAGCCAGGAGAACAGCCCTTCTGCCTGCTTGACTATTTCCCTGAGGATTTCCTGCTTGTCATTGATGAGAGCCACCAGACCATCCCGCAGCTTCATGGGATGTACAACGGGGACCGCTCAAGAAAGAGGAATCTTGTTGATTATGGGTTCAGGCTTCCCAGTGCCTATGATAACAGGCCTCTTAAGTTCGATGAATTTGAACAGTACATGAAAAACGTGATTTTTGTCTCGGCAACCCCTTCCAATTATGAAAGGGAGCACTCATCCCGGATCGTGGAACAGATTGTCCGTCCCACAGGCCTTTTAGACCCTGAAGTAGAAATCCGTCCTCTCGAAGGGCAGGTAAAGGATGTTATGCAGGAAATCCGGAAGATTGTGGAAAGAGGGGACCGTGCCCTTGTAACCACCCTGACAAAGAAGCTTGCTGAAGAACTGACCGAATACCTTGCCAGAAACGAAATCAAAGCCCGCTACCTGCACTCGGATATCAAAACGATAGAAAGGACTGAGATTATCCGCGAACTCCGCCTTGGCAAATTCGATGTCCTTGTTGGGATCAACCTGCTCAGGGAAGGACTCGACATTCCGGAAGTGGGTTTCATCGGCATCCTGGATGCGGATAAAGAAGGTTTCCTGAGAGATTCAAAAAGCCTGATTCAGATAATCGGCCGCGCAGCCCGAAATGCCAGTTCGAAGGTTGTCCTGTATGCCGACAATATGACCGATTCCATCAAAAAAGCCGTACAGGAGACCGAACGCCGCCGTGCGATGCAGATCGCCCACAACAAAAAACACGGCATCGTCCCGACAACTATCAAGAAACCAATTCGGGAAAAGGTTGTGGATATCACCGATACCAAACACATCCCGAAAACCGATATCCCCAATGTGATCATCGAACTGGAAACCGAAATGAAGGAAGCTGCTGACAGATTGGACTTCGAACGGGCAATTCAGGTACGGGAATTGATAAAAAAGCTGAAAAAAGAGGTAAAAGTAGCCTGATAGAATAAGAATAGTTTTCTTTTTATTTCTTTCTTTTTTTCTATCTTACTTTTCCATTTTTCTTTTTCTATTTTACTTTTCTATCTTACTTTTTCTATCCAGATTTTGACAGTTAAACCTGACTTTGACAGTTAAACCTGACTTTGACAGTTAAATAAAACGAACATGAAATTCTTCGAATACAGGCACAAAGAAATGAAAG
>DADO01000210.1 GCA_002509325.1 Methanosarcina sp. UBA402
ATTAGTGAACTACTGAAATTAGGACTTACGCGGTTGAACTGATAAATCAACAGCATTAAACTCCTAACTGATTAAACTATAAATTGAATCTATGACGTCGAATACACTTGATTTTGCATTTCAAGTGCGTAAGTCCTCTAAATTAAACTTCTACTCTCTGAATAGGGATCTTATTATACTAAATTAGAAACATTTATTACAAGAACTGAGATTTTTACTACATTAAGGCTTTACCACACTAAAGAAACCTCATACATCATTCGAGAATCCATTATCCTTCTGTATAGAAAAAAAAGTTGAAATAAAGCCTACTAGCTTTCAAAAAGCATGATTATTCCATTTTATAAATAAGTTTGAATAGTTCTGGATGGGAATTCGCTGAGCAAAATATATTTATATCAGATTAACGTGTTGTTACTTGTGAGCGGGTCTCTTTTTATTAGATAACCCCAACCCCCCAACACCCCAATTCATACTCCCCAACCCGCTCATTCAATTTTATAAAAAAACGAAACATTTAATTAGGTCTTAACTTTGCATAATAATTATCAAGTTTTATTTTAGGGAGTAAATTTTTCATCTAAACGAAAGAGTTTTGAAATCATTAATTCTAAATTATAATTTATATAATATATACTGATAAGCTATTTATAGCATGAATAATTACTCATATCGAGTGAGCGGGTCTCTTTTTTGTGGTATCCCAAACCATATCCCAAACTATTTCCCAAACTCTCTTACCCGCTCACTGACTTCTCTTTTCATATTTTTTACTAGCGAATCGGTTCCAACAAATTATGGGAACAAAACTGGACATTTTAAAATCAACGCTGGACTTTGGAATCAACACTTTTCAAAAGATTTCTCATAAAAGAACCACAGGTGGACACGGATAAACACAGACAATAACAAATCGAAAAACCATCTGTGTTCATCTGTGTTTGTATCTGTAATATTTTATAAATTAAGAAAGCGCTGAGAGAGCCGGTAAAAGAAGAAAAATCAAAACAAAGAACGAAAAAATTAGAAGTCGAAAAGAGTTTTTTGGGTTTTCGACTCGGTTTTTTTAGAATTTTCGTTTACCTCATTTTCTGAACTTTCAGGTTTTTCAGGTTCTTTTTTGATAACGGGCTTGAGATTTACAGATTCTTGCAGCTTTGGAAACTCAGGAGAGATAAAACTCTCTACCGGTTCAGAATGGGGAAGGACTTCCTCCTCAAAAGATTCAGGTTGGGAAAAGAGATCCTTAACCTTAAGACTATCATTTTCAGAGAAATTGGATGTAAGATCATCAGGCATAGGGGTAACAGGGGTAAGATTACGAGGTGTAAATGTATCAAAAAAATTATCACTTGAATTCACTATTTCTCTGGAAATCTCTGGCGAAGTTTCAAAGCTAAAGTTAAATGTTTTCTGCCCGTCCTTGGAAGTCCGGGAATCGGAACGCTCAGGTTTCTCAGCAGGTTTCTCAATTTTTTCCTCAGGAGTACTAACTGCGCAGCCAGAAGTCATCCCTTTATCATTGCTTGAGGGAGAGAGGACCTTGAAAAACTCCGTTTTATCGGTCTCTTGTTTTCCTCTAAGGAGAAGTTCCTGTGCCTGGTCGTAAATTTTTTGTAACTTTTTGCTGGCTTTTGTGCTTCCCGAAAGATATACCAATTCCTCAAGTTCAAGCCCAAGCTTTGCAGTAATTTCAATTGCAGTTTTTTCGTCCTTTAACATGCGAGAGTAAAGCTCCAGCAGGTTATTTCTGGAATAACGCATGGACTCAAAACTATGTTCGCCAATTTTAGAAGCTATATTATCCCTGAGGTCTCGCTTCGAACGTATCTGTCCCATCCTTCTCCAGAGAGATGGTGGCTGGTACTTGATAAATCCGGGGTAAGGTCTTGTTTTTGAAATTGCAGTTCCGCAGACCATTAACATACTGGCGTACCTCCACATGTTATAGTTCTGGCGTTTTTTTACGCGCCCAAGGTAGAGGTCAGCTTTGGAGAGATAACTAAAACCTGTTCTTATATCCTCGAGGTTTCCGTCCTTAGAGGCATACTGGACAGGCAGGTTTTCATCGAGCCAGTGTACAAGGTCTTCAGGACTTTCATCGAGCCCGCGAGCAGCTTCCAGGGCCTTTTTACAGTCAGTACTCTTGAAGATTCTCTGCATTGCCTTGAAGATATTTTCCTTGACATCTCTGCCTGAAGTGCTAATATCCTCGACTTCAAGCGTTTCTCTCCCGCTGGCTGCAGCCTGAAGGTCATTAATTGCGCTCCTGAGGTCACCGCCTGCCCCCTCAGCAATTTGCTGGACCGCATCCAGGCTACACAACACTCCCTCACTCTCACATACCTTTTTTAAAGCAGGAATCATGGAGCGGCTCTGTACTGACCCAAACTTTATTTCCAGACAGAGGTTTCGGATAGTAGGAGTCAACCCATAAACATCGTTTGCAATCAGCACTATGGGTTGAAATGTACTTTTTATAATCCCGGCAATAGCCCGCATTCCCCCTCTATCTGCAGTCCCGTGAAGATTGTCAGCTTCGTCCAGAATGATCAAGCGTTTTCCTCCAAAAAAAGTATTCATTGAAGCTGCCGATCCAGCAACCCTTTCGATAACACTTGCAGTTCTCTGGTCGCTTGCATTGAGTTCAATTACTTCCCAACTCAGATCACGGGCAAGTGCATGGGCGGTAGAGGTCTTCCCTACGCCTGCAGACCCGTGAAGGATCACTGCCCTTCTCTCGGGAGTGCCTGAAAGCCATTTCTCAGCCCAGGTTCGTAAATCCTGCACTGCCTTCCTGTTCCCCACTATATCCTTCAGAGTCTGAGGGCGGTATTTCTCAGCCCATTCAATTGCCAACGTCATCTTAAATCATACCAATAAAAAAAGAACTCATTCTTAACCCTATACATTTTAATCTTTTAATTCTGTGGAAAGCCTTTATTCCAACCATCCTCTGATACTGATTTTTAAACTATAACATTAATCACTTCCATAGGTATTAAAGTCTTTTTGCTTTCAAAAAAGAGGCATTTCCAATTGCTAAAACGAACCTGGTCAGAAAAACTGTACCTCTGCTCCGTTCTTGCCGGTTTCAGATACCCCTTGATTTTAACCCACCAACCCTTTATAATCACCGGCAGGCACAAAATTACTCAGTCAGATTACATGGCACGAAATTACATGACACGAAGTTACTCAATCAGGTTGCATTAATCACGGAAAACACTTAAACCACAGAAATTACTGAAAAGATGCGCCTGCACTTCTTTTCCCCTGCTTCCATGTCGAGACAAATTTAACATTATTTAAATAAACCTATAATATAGGATTCTATACCATGGATAGGATTCTATACCATGGATAGTATACCGTGGATAGTCTTCTTGAGCGCAACCATTGAACCGCAACCGCTGCTAGGGGTTTTTGATCAAACTTTTTTTGAAAAAGTTTGCGGTTGATCACGCCGTCACACCGTCACGGTTACGTCGTTTTTGATCAAACTTTTTTTGAAAAAGTTTGCGGCAATTCAGATGTTTTTCTTTCAAACCATACCCAGTTCTTTGAGCCTGTCGGGCAGGTAGACCTCGGTTACGAAATCAAGTCCTTTTCCGGCAAAAGCCTGCTGTTCTGCCTTTTTCCCTATATCGAGCTGGAGCTGGATTTGTTCTTTCCAGTAATCGGATTCGAAACGCGGGTCGGAAAGTTCGCTCCGCAGTGCGTTTATATCCTGTTCTGTGAGCTTGTCTGTCGAGAGTTCGTATTCGACTATATCTGAGGGCTGGAGGCCAAGGAACTTGGCCGAAGGAGTTGCCATGTATTCCGAGAGGTGAGCACTTTTTATAGCTCCGTAGGCTACAGAGGCAAAAATTCTGTAGGACCAGGGATCTCCGTCAGTAAAAACGGCTACAGGAATTTCTAATTCCTCGTTCATACGCTTGATAATCCTTCGGGTTGACCGTGCGGGCTGGCCTTTAAGGTGGACAAGGATCGCATTGTAAGTTTCATCAAACCCGTTTTCCATCAAACGTGCATACATACCACCGGTTTCTATGGCAATGATCATGCCCGCGTCATGCGCTTTGAACTCGATATTTTCCACATTGAAAGGAATCTGATATCCTCCTTCGCCCACGTCCTTCTGGCAATGTATATTCCGCTCTCCCCGTTTTGTCTGTTCAGAAATTTCAATAGGTCCGAACATGGTAGCCCCATCTTCCTCAGGGCGCATATGGAAAAACTCCCTCTGAAGGGTGGTAAGGAGTTCAAGGTCTTCGATCAGGCGGTCGCTCTCAGCCTGTTCTTTGAATTTCGCAGCATCCCAGCCTTCTGAGATATAGTAAAGTTCTCGAAGTGTTGAACCACGGTTATGGGCAAGGTGCTCGTTAATAAGGAAATCTGTCGCATAAATGGTCTTCAGGAGCTGGAATGCACCTTTTACGGTTTTTGCGCTCCTTTCACTTTCCCTGTCCCCGTAAACCCAGACGTCGCTCTCATCACAATATTCTATATTTGCCTTTGTCCGGCTTGGGAGGCTGACACTTGGGACAACCTCGTTTTCGAACTGGTTGTAAATTTTTTCTGCAAGCTCAAGCAGCTTTTCTCTTGCCAGAAGATTTCCCTGAGCTGTTCTGCTATTTGTTTCTGTTGACATTTTATACCCCCTTGAAGGCTTTTGCCCCGGTTACAAGCTCTTCCTCAAGCCCTTCCACAATCAGGTCAGGAAGTTTTTCGAGTTCTTTGTCAGTTACAGATTCTATCCTGTAGCTAAGTACCTTTGAAGATCCAACCGCTGCAGATATATCCCATACATAATCGTAATCATTGCCTAGGGTCACAACCTTTGGTTCGGGCTTTGCCTTGCTGATTGTCCAGGGCAGCATTTCATGAACCCTGAAAGTATAGGCAGAAGTTCCGAAATTCTTGACCTTAATCACAACATCTGCAGTCTCATCTTCATTCCTTTTCACTTTCCTGTGTACGAGCACGTTTCCCATAATCTTCGCAACAACAGGGTCGATATTAGGGACATCTCTTTCCAAGATATTTGCAACCTTTTTAGCCATTTTTGGGAGTACCTTTGTAATGATAATTTCTTTTTCCCGGCGTTTCTTGAGGTTGCTCTGCTTGCTCAGATATTGCTTGAGTTTCCTTGCGACGTCTTTGATTGCAAGGTTAACCTCGTCTTTAATCACGGGAATATCGGCAATCGCATCCTTTGATTCCGAAGTAAAGGGCACATTGATAGAAGCGACATGGATGAGGAGAATAGCAGGGCCTACAGGAATTCCCCCTCCTGGCTGGTTTAAGCCATACTGTTTCCATCTAATGTCTTCTACTGCATGCGTGGTCACGCAGCCCCCCTGCTGGTAAAGCAAAGGCACACGGTTAGCGAAACGCATTATGCTGATCTTTTCGTCTTTTGGAAGGTCTCCCCCGTAGGCAAGCCCAACCTCCACCACAAAAGGATTTCCGGAATATACTGCGGGTTTCCGTGTGCTTGTGGCAATAAAATCCACACTCGTTTCTTTTTCAAGCCCTCTGTAGATCAGTTCTTCTCCAATTGGAGAAAGGCAGTCTGTTGGAGGAGCCATGATCTTTACCTTCTCAAAAGCTTCAATTAGCTTTCTTGCCTCGTGCCGGCCTAGGGATTTTGGGTCGATTTCGGGGTCAAGTCCTGCAGCTTTGCAGACTTCGTCGGCAGTTAACAAACCAATTTTACAGAAAGAGTAGCGGAGGAAGGGAGCAAGCTTCTGGCGCTCTGTGTAATGAAGCATCTTCATAAGAGTGCCAAGTTCTATACCTTCAGGATGGGGCAGAATTTCTTCGGCTGGCTCAGGCATCTTATCCGTAGCTCTTTCAAAAACCTCCTCGTTGCCGTCAGGTTCTATAAGGGTAATTCTTGCATGAGGATTCACAATTGCTGTAGCTTTGAGGTACTCATAAACGGACTGCCTTCTTCCTTTTACGTAGGCAGCCTTCATCTCCAGCTCAATCTGAGTCCCGTGTGGGCGGAACCAGTCCCTGACCTCGTCTTTCAGGATTTCGGGCTCATTCGTGCTGGTATTGATCATAAGCTCGTAATAGTGGGCAGGTTTATTGGGTCCGGTTTTGGAGAGAATTTTCGTGTGTTTACCTGCAGTCATCTGGGCATAAAGTACGGCTGCCGAAATCCCTATTCCCTGCTGTCCCCTGCTCTGCTTGAGGGCATGAAACCTGGAGCCATAGAGAAGTTTTGCAAAAACTTTTGGAATTTGCTCTTTTACAATTCCGGGCCCATTATCTTCTATAATTACAGTCACGTAATCCTGTCCTGTTCTCTCGATCTGGACAAGAATATCAGGTAGAATGCCTGCTTCTTCGCAGGCGTCCAGAGAATTGTCAAAAGCTTCTTTTACGGTCGTTATAAGGCTTCGAGGAGCGGAATCAAAACCCAGGATCTGCCTGTTTTTTTCAAAAAATTCTGCAACACTTATTGACTTTTGATTTTTAGCAAGTTCTTCTGCAACAGTGAATCCCATGAAATTTTACCTCAGGTTGAAAAATTGATCCGATGTTTGAAATGAATTTAATGCTTGAAACAAATCCGGTACTAAAAGTGTAATAGAACTACTTCTATTCGAAGAGGTTTTATAACAATGTTCAAAGTGGAATTTGATGTCTAAATCAGGCATTCTTTCTTAATAATAGGGACTCAATTCCAAAATCTAGTGATAAAAGTAAGTGTAACATCACTACACAAAATTATAATTCTATAATTATGTAATTATATTACGGCAAAAACAATGGTAACTATAAACTTTACTCTTAATAACTTTTCGGAGCTCCCTGCTCTTTTAGATCGGAGGATCTCAAATTAGAATTTTAGTTTAAAAGCTCACCTTTTTTTCACTATCTGCGGACGTATCTATTTTCTTAGGTTGGATTGATTAACACCAGTAGTTGATATGCTATGAAACTCAATAGAGAGTAGAGTTTTCTACTCTCATTTCTCTCTCTTCTGATATCGAATTTTACTGTACCCTTAATATGTCCATGTATCTTTTCACATTCTTTTCACATTCAGCTCTCTTTTTATACTGGTCGTCAAAAGCCTTATCTCTGATATTCTGGTTTCTCAGGTACATTCCGGCCTGTTCTTTCCTATACTTCACAAAATGATGAAGGGTTCCACCTGAAGGAAGTTTAATCTGGCCGTTTTCATCAAAAAAAGAGCGTAGAATAGCCTCTTCCTCTGTTAAGAAATAGTTTTATCATATGAAAGATTCCTGAAACATTTCAATACAAACAGTTTTATCATAGAAGAAATACTGTACTTAAAGTGCCAACTTTTGTTGGTATAAAGAGTACGTTCGACGTGCTTTGCAATATCTTCAATGCAGAGGAAGTACAGGAATTGGGCTCTGTAGAAGTCCTCTGAAATAATGAATTTCAATAAATTTAAACTGAGAAGCCAGACCTGGATATACTTATCTTTTTTCAGCCTCTTTCATTTAGTGTAGATAGGTTTTCTACAGAGCCGAAAAAAGTGTGAAATATAAGACGACTCCCTCATAAGAATGTGGAATAACCAGGAAAAAGTGGACGTTAACAGAATTATTGAATTACAGACCTTTAAAAACATCAACCGAATTATGAAGGAGCACCTATCCTTTATCCATCACATAAAATTCCGATTTTCTTGACTTATTTGATTGTCTTATCAGAGCTTTTGCATGCTTGACATCATGATCGGTTTTTTGACTAATTTTCCATCCTAATATTACTTTTTGGCATGAAAGGGCTTTCAAGTACTTTCATTTATTT
>DADO01000197.1:0-2940 GCA_002509325.1 Methanosarcina sp. UBA402
ATTCAATAATACGAATTCAATAATGTAAATTATCTGAATTCAACAACGTGAAGTACCAAAGTCGGAACTAAAGGGGGAACGGTAGTAGATGGCAGATGGACCTGGAAGGGATACTGATGCTGAGAGGGAGATAAGTGCTGGCATTCACAGCAGAGAGATTGAAAGGGAGGTCTCGGTTGCTGAAGTCATGAATAAAGCAGTTATAGTAATGGATATCAACTCAGATATTCCTGCTATTGCAAGGGAAATGGTCAGTCGTGATGCTGGGAGCGTTGTTATCACAGAGAATGGTAAGGCTATGGGAATCATAACTGAAAGAGACCTTGTGAAAAATATCATTACAGAGGATAAAAGACCAGGTGAGGTAAAGGTGATTGAAATCCTCTCAACCCCCTTGATAACCGTAGAGCCTGAAACAAGTATAGTAGAAGCTTCCGAAATCATGCTGAAGGCGAATATTAAAAGGCTGCCAGTCCTGGAAAACGGTAAAATAACAGGAGTAATTTCGAACACTGATATCCTGATGGTAATCCCTGGACTTAGCACTATTCTTAAAGAGCTTATTGACATGAACAGGGAAGCTCTTCTCTCCGCTCCTCCTGTTGAAGGAATTACAGATGAGAGTATTACAGGAATATGCGAATCCTGCTCTTATCACTCAGCTGATCTTAAATTAGTTGACGGCAGATATTTATGCGAAAATTGCCGGCAAGAAGAAGGCGAGAATTACGAATAACTTACATTACGAATAACTTACATTACGAATAACTTACATTACGAATAACTTACATTACGAGTAACTTACATTACGAATAACTTACGGCCTTTGGATATCGAGTTCCATAATTCCTTTTAAAGAGAGTATGGGAAGGTAGAAAATGAACGTTAGCGAGATTATGACAGAGGAGCCGGTGAGTATCAAAGAAGGAGATTTTTTAACTCGTGCCCGTCAGTTGATGCGCGATTACCTTCTTCGAAGCCTTATTGTTGTTGATGAAGAGAACAGGCTTGTAGGAATGTTGAGCGACCAGGATATCTTGAGAGTTACTTCTACACGCTCAAATGTTACAGTAGGCGGGTATGCAAGCCAATCCCCCACGATCACTCCGGACATGGATATCATGAAGGCTGCAAAATTAATGGTGCAATCGAAGCAGAATAGAGTTCCGGTCGTTAAATCAACTACGGACCGTACGGTGATTGGATTTCTCAGCAGTGTGGATATTCTCAGAAATGTGGAGGTCCCAAAAAATGTTCCTAAAACGCTACAGGACGTAATGACAAAAAAAGTCAAAACCTGCTCACCGGAGGATAAAGTCGGCACAGTTTGGGGGTATATGCTCGAGACAGATTATACTGGCATTCCTGTAGTTTCAAAGAAAGGCGAGCCTATTGGAATGATAACCAGAAGGGACATTATCAAATCAGGTGCGGTAAGAATCGAAGTGGAAGACGAGAGAAGAACACGACCTAAAGATAGTCCAAAAGTTGAAAAGATAATGTCAACTCCTACATATACACTTTCTGATACCGATTCCATTCAAAATGCAATTAAGATGATTATTCACTATGATATCGGAAGAATCACTATAGTGAATCAAAAGAATAGGGTATCCGGAATTGTCGATAGACAGGACCTTCTGGAATCTATTGTCAATGTATGGTCTGAAAAACCCTTCGAAACTCGCCTTTGAAAGAAAGTCATAAATTGAGATTTTCTAGTAAAATTTCCGTGTAAGAAAAAGGAACGGAATACGAAAAAGCAATTAACTGCAACTCTAATTCGGTGATCCTATTGAACAAAAATACGACATTTTCGTCCGTCGATAAGATGAAGGTTCAGCCAGGTGTGAGCAAATCCAAAAAAGCGCCGCAGAAAGACTCACACGTCATTAGCAGCAGGGGCACTATGCGAATTGGGCCTGAGTTTAAATCCCGCATTTCAGAACATGAAGGAAAAATCCTAGCCTTGGCAACAAGGAATGTAGTAACCCTCCCTCCTACTGCAACAATTATGGAAGCGATCAGGATTATGACAGAAAGGAAGTTCAGGCGCATTCCTATTACAGATGCCGGAACAAGGAGACTGGTAGGGGTTATTACTACTGTGGATGTCATCGATTTCCTAGGAGGCGGGAGAAAAAATCTGCTCGTTGAAAACCGCTTCAAAGGTAACCTTCTAGCTGCAATCAACGAAGAAGTACGGCAAATTATGGAAACTGACATTGCCTACCTTCGTGACCAGGCTGACTTTAAAGATGCTGTCTCAATGATGCTTGAAAGAAAAACAGGGGGCCTTCCAATCGTGAACAATGACATGCAGGTCGTTGCAATCTTTACTGAAAGAAATGCACTTGAACTCATGGGTGGGCTCGTGACAAACCGGACTGTTGATGAATACATGACTGAGAATGTCAAAATGGTGTCAACTGATACGCCCATTGGACAGGCAGCAAAAGTAATGGTAGATAACAGGTTCCGAAGGCTTCCTGTAGTCAAAGACGGGATTTTTGCAGGAATTATCACTGCCTCTGATATTGTTCACTTCCTTGGAAGGGGAGACGCTTTCAGTAAGCTGACAACGGGAAATATTCGTGAGGCATTTGGCCAGCCTGTAGGCTCTATTGTCTCAAAAGAACTTATTTGGACAAACCCTGGCACAGACCTTGGAAAAGCGATGGAAATAATGATTGAGAAAAAGATAGGTTCGCTTCCGGTTCTGGAGGATGGGGTGCTCCGCGGCATCATTACGGAAAGTGATTTTCTGAGATCTCTTGAATGAACCGCAGAAAATAGTCAACTCGAGGAAACGGTCAATTCGAGAAAAAGTCAATTGATTATAACTAGTTCAGGCTTGTTCGAGCTGGCTCAAACCGGTTCAAATCTTCCCTGAACTTTACGAAGTTTGGTGGAAGTTGAAACCGAATTGATTAACGAAGT
>DADO01000197.1:3225-3418 GCA_002509325.1 Methanosarcina sp. UBA402
TAATGGAAAATAAAACCGAATTGAGCCCTAAATTTTTTCGGGTTTAAGTTTAGGACTTACGCACTTGAGGAACAAAATCAAGTACGTCAAACACTGTAGATTAAAGTCACATTTCAGACAGTTAACGGTCTAATGCTGTTGATTTTTCAGTTCAACCGCGTAAGTCCTAAAGTTTTCAGGAGACTAAGTTTTC
>DADO01000197.1:3771-7237 GCA_002509325.1 Methanosarcina sp. UBA402
TCAGGAGACTAAGTTTTCAGGAGATTTGGAGAAAAGAAAATACTCTAGCTGGATAGATCGAGAAGTGTCGAGAAGTGACTATACTCTGAAAGTATACTCTGGATGCTCATTTCGAAGTGTAGACTATTTTAAAATAAGAACTTTTCAAATTAGCTCTCACCTCATCAAAAAGTGAGTATTGCTTCTCTAAAACTTTAGTACCCATAGCTAAAAATTGTAAAGTTCACATCCGATTCAAAAACTATAATTATTGATACTTATATATTGTAAAAGTGAAGGAGGTACTTCATGAATGTGGCGGACATCATGAGTTCACCTGTGTATGTTATAAACGCAGATGAACCCGTGTCATATGCAAGAAAACTGATGCTAAGGTATAAAATCAGTACGTTGCTCGTCCTTAACGAGGGCAAGATGGTAGGAATTGTCACAAAATCAGACATTACCAACCGGCTGGCTCAGGCCGAGCCCCTCTGGAGGAGGAGGCCAATAGATCAGGTCCCTATCAAATTATTGATGACCGAATCGGTTATTACCATCTATCCTGAAGCCTCTATTTTCCAGGCCGCTGCCCTAATGCTCGAGAACAAAGTGCATAATATTCCGGTTGTGAAGAACGAGATTGTGGGTATTGTCACCAGGACAGATCTTGTACGTTATGTTGCGGAACATAGCGAGGAAATAAAAACAAAAATCTCCAAAATAATGACTGAAGATATTGTTTCTGTTCACAGGCACCATACTATAAACCACGTAATTGACGAAATGAACAGAAACGAGATTGAAAGAGTAATCGTTAAAGACGATGCAGGAAAGCCTGTAGGAATTATTTCCAGCATAAGCCTTGCTTTAAACCTTTTAACTGATTTCCAAGGTGAACTTTCCACAAAAAACATTAAAATGGCTCGTAAATCTGCTCCTGGAGGCCAGAAGATCTATAGATACGTAAAAGAGGTGCCTTTGACCGCAGAAGACATCATGATTTCTCCGATCGTTTCCATTGATGTAAACGAAAATGTTAGCGCAGCCGCAAAAAAAATGATTGAAGAGGGAGTGACTGCACTACCTGTCAGTGATGGAGAAGATATAGTGGGCATATTAAGTAGAACCGATATCATGAAAGCCATCCTCTAAAACGGCAGTGTGGAGGTTATACTGCAAAAGGTAGAAATATAGCAATAGATAAAACAGCCGAAAACAAACAGTCGAAACCAAGAGAAGAATGAGGAATTAAAGTACGGGAAAACGGATGAAGAAAACACGCAGAATTGCGAAAATATGATTTAAATTCTGGATACGCATGAGGTGAATTGCATGCAAGTTAAAGACATAATGGTACAGCCATACAGGATTGATAAGTCAGATACTATTTCTCACGCCCTGGATATTATGGAAAAGAAGAATACAAAACGCCTGTTAGTAGTCCGTGGTGATCAGGTACTAGGCGTACTTACAATGAGAAGTCTGACAGAACAGCTCGGGACTCGTAAGAAACTGAGCAAACCTGCATCCTCCCTGCATGTTGCAACAGCCGTATCCGATAATTTTGTAAAGGTTCTACCTGATACCGACATCAGGGATGCCCTTACCCTGATGAAAAAGAAAGCTGGCGTAATTATTGTCACTGATAATGGAAACGCCCTGGGCTGGGTGACACCCCTGGAATTTATGAAAATAAACCATTTCACTGGCTATGCTGGAGAAATAATGGAGAAAAACCCTATTATTGTCAGCCCATCAGATAGGGTGAGCCACGCAAGGCGGCTTATTCTTGACAAAAATGTGGGAAGGATGCCAGTAATTGAAAATGGACAACTTGTAGGTATTGTTTCTGAAGAGGATATTGCCTTTGCCATGCGCTCTTTCAGGGACCTGGTAGCTGACAATCAGCAGGACTCAAGGATCAGGAACCTGCTGGTTGGGGATATTATGACCCGCAGTGTGGTCAGTGTCTATACCAATACCCCTCTCGCAGAGGCCGTTCAGATAATGATCGAGAAAGATTTCGGAGGCGTTCCGGTCCTTAACCTGGAAGATGAACTTGTTGGTTTCCTGGCCCGCAGAAACATAATAAATACAATTGAGGAATGAGTTCAAACTCGGACAAACTCGGAGAAAGAGAACAAAAAAATCCGATTGAATACTAAAAGCAAGTAATTAAGATAAGGCCTGATCTTTAAAAACAGGCCTTTTTAAATTTCTAAATTTTAGAAATTTAAAAAGGCTTCTTCCAGTTGATTTCTAGCTTTTACAAGACTTCTATTTTACAATAAATTTTGTTTTACAATGAATCCGGCTTTACATGAATTCCCATTTAGGACGATTTTTTTGTTTTAGAGCGGTTTCCTGTTTTTAAAATTGCTTATCTCCACCAATCAGGTCTCCTAAGATATTACTCCCAGCAATGCCACTCTGTTCCTCACGGTTAAGGCGGTAGGCAGAGGCTGCAAAGATTCTGTCAGCAAGGCGGGAGAAAGGCAGGCTTTGCATATACACTGTGCCAGGACCTGTAAGGGTTGCAAGGACAACTCCTTCACCCCCGAAAAGGGCATTTTTAAAGTTCCTTGACCAGGTTATGTCATAGGTTACGGTTTCGGTGAAAGCTGCCACACAGCCCGTGTCGATACGATAAGTCTCGCCAGCTGCCAGGTCCTTTCTTACAACCGTGCCTCCTATATGGAGAAAAGCCAGGCCGTCGCCCTTTAGTCTCTGCAGGATAAAACCTTCGCCCCCGAAGAACCCTGCCCCGAGCTTGCGGGTGAAAGCTACTTCTACTTCTACACCGCGAGCTGCACAGAGAAATGCGTCTTTTTGGCAGAGAATGCTGCCTCCAAAATCGGTTAAGTCTAGGGAAATAATCTTGCCCGGGTACGGAGCCGCAAAAGCTACATGCCCTTTTCCGGAACCTTTGTGAATAAAGCTTGTAATGAAGAAACTTTCTCCTGTCAGAGCCCTTTTAAGTCCTTTTTTGAGACCTCCTAAAATTCCGCCTCCTTCATTACCCATGCTGGTCTGCATCTGAATTCCAGGTCCCATATATGTCATAGCCCCGGCTTCTGCCTGAACGGCTTCATCCGGATCAAGCTCAATTTCAACTATCTGCATATCGTCCCCGATAATCTTGTAGTCGATATCATCTGCCATTTTACAATCTCCAGTCTTTTTTGTAAATTTAGATGTAATTAAGAATAAGTAGAGAATAGAAATCGAATATTTAAAAGGATTTTCAATAGACTGAACTATTCTTCAAATTATTCCCCGAAAAAAGGGTTATCGTAAAGATGTCCCCGTAATTGCAAAGCGTAAAGATGTCCCCGTAATTGCAAAGCGTAAAGATGTCCTCGTACTGTAAATCAAGAAACCCCATAATTATAAAGCGTAAAGATGTCCTCGTACTGTAAATAAAGAAACCCAGTAATTATAAAGCGTAAAGATGTCCCCGTACTGTAAATAAAGAAACCCCGTA
>DADO01000080.1 GCA_002509325.1 Methanosarcina sp. UBA402
GGTAATTGGCATGAGTTATTGAAAACTGCAAACACAATAATCTTTCTGCATCTTTCTTAGATATGGAAGATATTCTCGCTTTTTCGGAATTGATCAATAACTCACGTACACGACCCAATCATATAATCAAGAGAAAAACCTAATTAAATTTTCAACACATATTTAATATTTATAATTTTATGCAATTTGTAAAAAATATTACATTAAATGTTATTTTTTGAACATACGTGATATTAATTAAGTTCTAATGACCTAATTTCGTATTCAGCTCCATTTGGTGGTGCTATTTTAAAGGCATTAGATGTAATTTTTTGGATAAATAAACAATTAGATGTCTTTTTTATACTTTTAAGGCATTTTCATCGATTTTGACAAAACCTCATTTCAGTCGAATACTCCGTTGCTTGCAGCGGGGATGGAAAACTTCCCCGGTAACCGTCCCGGTAACCGTTGATGATAATATGATTTATCAATTTCATTTTTCGGTTGTTAACTTCTGCTCAAACTAAATTGTTCAGGGTTATTGTCTCCTTTAACGGAATTTTACCCTCATTCTTTTCGTTCTTTCTTTCATTTACTCTCTTTTTGTCCGTTTTACCTTCAGTCCTTTTTATCTTCTCTCCGACGTTCTTCTTATTTTTCCTCTTATTCAGGAAAAACCTTTAAAGGTAAAGAATTTTATAATGTAGTATATCCATATTAAAAAATTCAGGCAATTATCAAAAATATTAATTTCGAGATATTATGTACGGCTATCATGTTCCCCCATTTTCAGTAGAGCAGGAAGGAATTGCCATTTCCGTGGAAAAAATCGGACAGCAATGGGTTTACAGGAGGACACTTGGAACAGATAATATAGAGAAAATCATCCTTGGAGAAGGAAAGCGTCTGATTATAAATCCGGTAGAGCCTTTAAACACGCCTAAAGAAATTACCCCAAACTTGCTGATAGAGTTTGAGAAAACCCTGCTTCTTCCGGGAGGAGCAAGAAGGAAGATTTTCCTGACTTTCCCGATTGAGATAGGCATTTTTATCTCGGATAGGGGAGACAAGAACCTCCAGCTTCTGGACGTACTGAGCCTTGCAAGGCAGAAATTTACCCTTTATGGAGAGGTTTCAAATGGAGTTCTCTGCAAGCACTGGAAAAGCAAGGTATATTCATCACATCCTTCCCCTAACCCTCTGCAGGAAGGGATTATGGAATTGACCCTCCGGAATACCTCCTCGGATTGGGCGTCGATCTCAAAAGTAGTTTTCAGTGCATACGGTATGAAACTTTACTATGAGGGCGATGTTTTCACGCGAGCGCGTATGGACATCCTTAACAGGAACACGGCTGAAACAGGTTTTGAACTGCAACCTCTTCGCGGGGAGCTAAAAAGCAGCCCTCTAAAAGACTTAAAATCCAGGAGAGAGGCTTTCGGAGTTTATAACCTTCAGAAGCTAGGTTTCGTACCTCTTAAATTTTACATGGGATGGGGTTTTTGATTATGGATATCGATTCTCTTGACTTCAGCCTTCCAGCTTCAAATGGTACCGTAACTCTGGGGTCTGTGTTAAAGTTTATACTCATCCTTTCTTTTTCAACTGTCTTTGCCAAAATTCTCACGCTTTACCTGCGCAGGTATCTCAAAGATAGAGTCAGTAAGGATGTAGGCGAGACTATCCTAAAAATCCTTTACTATGGCACGCTTACTATTGTATTTATTTCTAATCTACATTTAATAGGAATTAAACCTTCAGCGCTCCTGGTGGCAGGTGGAGTCACGGGTATCATCCTTGGTTTTGCAAGCCAGAACATTGTGGGAAATCTGATATCGGGGTTTTTCCTCATGGTAGAAAGACCTATTAAAATAGGAGATCAGGTCCAAATAAGCGATGTATCGGGTTTTGTCACAGATATCCGAATAATCTCTACTCTTATAAGGACTTATGATGGGCTACTTGTCCGCATTCCTAACCAGCAGGTCTTTACAACAAATATCACGAATATTGTGGGGCATCCGGTCAGAAGGTTTGAGTATACAATCCGAATTCGCTACAGTGACGACGCTAATGCCGCAATTTTCCTTATCAAAGATCTTGTCGACAAAGAGCCCTTTGCTCTCCTGAATCCGTCTCCTTCGGTTTTCGTAAATGACTTTGGAGATAGTTGGATAAATATTTCTGTCAGGATATGGGCACCTGTGAACGAATGGTTTGGGATAAAAACTAGGCTGCTATGGAAAATAAAACAGACCCTGGAAGAAAACGGCATAGTGGTTCCTTTACCACAGCGTATAGTCCACATTCAGGCCGATTCAAAAAATCCTGACGAAATAATTCCAGAAAAAGAAATCGAGAGTGTATTAAATTATGAGGGAAGGTTTTTAGCCTGAAAAAAGGGTTTTAGCCTGAATAATTATTAAGCAGACAGATTTATCTCAAATATGATTAGGCACATAGATGAAAATAGGTTCATAAGCGGATACAATCCGATAAATGGACATAATCTGATAAGCGGATAACAATCTGATAAATTGTCAACGGCGGTGAATAATTC
>DADO01000090.1:0-1179 GCA_002509325.1 Methanosarcina sp. UBA402
CTTACTGTCAAAGTCAGGTTTTAAAGCATTTTCATTAATTTTGGCAAAACCTCAGCTAAAAGAGTTTTTTAACAGAAAAAAGAAGTTGATTGGACATGCAAAGGCAATCATCGCCCTGGCAAGGAAGATTGCAACGATAATATGGCATCTTATAACGAATAATGAGATGTACGAGGATGAAACTGGATATAAAAAGGGAGAATTTCAAAAGAGAAAGATTGTTGAGATTGAGATTTTCTCGGTTGATGAAAGAATTAAAATAATTAGTGAAATATTCGCAATTATGGGAAAAGAGAAACGAGAGAGCACGTGAGGAAGATATCCTCATGTACTTTCATGCTAAAGGAATGAAACTTACCTATAAAGCAAAAAGCTTCATGAAGACATAGACTGAAAGAAATGCAAAAGCTTTCCAGTCGCAGAAATTATATAAAAAACTCAAAAGTCAAGTAAGGAAAAAGATTAGCCCCAGGTTTCTGGAACCCTGGGCGATCTTTATCAGAAAAGCTTAGGGTCAGAGAATCTTATCGAGTTCCGATGCCAGTACACTGCCCTGGGTAACTCCCATGAAGCGCTTTACTTCAGTCCCATCTTTCTGAATTATCAGGGTCGGGACGGCGTGTATACCATATTTGGAGGCCAGTTCCTGGTTTTCATCCACGTCGACAACCTTGAACTCAACCTTATCCCCGTACTTTTTCTCTAGTTCTTCAAGAATCGGTTTTTGCATCCTGCAAGGTCCACACCATGTTGCGGAAAAGTCCAATAACATCGGTTTCATGAAATCACCTTTATATTTGAAACGTCTGAGACTTTCTCTGTTTTTGTTCAATTCACTCCGGGAAGCATACAGAAGGATCGTACATGTACTGCCTGCAAAGGCAGGTACGAAAAAGCTGCCGGAAACCCAATCCTGAATGATAGGCGACCTGAAGCTGGATTTACCAAATACAGAGTCGGGACTCAATTACTTGTATATATTATCTTCGAAAATATATAACGCTTATCTCAGTCTCATGGGTTTTACTGTAAACGCATTCGTGAGAGAAAGTATCGATAAACTTCAATTGAATTTATTTGTATTCTGTTAGGATTTTGTTAACCCAAAATTGACAACTCATATTCTAATCACATATTGATATCAAATTTTGTAGTTGACGAAAATTACGATGAAAGTAA
>DADO01000090.1:1358-10949 GCA_002509325.1 Methanosarcina sp. UBA402
ATGTTTGGAACAATTCGTATCTTAACCGAATCCAAATGCAATTGAATTAAAATTTGAATTAAGAGTCATGCATTTTTCCCGGTACCTTTGTCACCGGTTCTGCCTCTAATGACGTTGCCAAAATACATACAACCTTCCATTGGGATAGTTGGCATATCAGGAGACTCGTTAACCATAATTACAGGAGCTCCCCGGATTAGCACGCAGGGTACTCTTTCAGCGGTTTCTCCCATAAGGAGTTCGGCAGCAGAGACGAGGTTGTCTGCTACAGCTTTATAAGTGATACGGAGAGTTTTTCCATAGATGTCGCTGGTTCCCCTGACATCCTCCACAGGTACAAACCCTGAAACCCCAAGTGCAATTCCCGAGCAACCAAGCCTGAGAGGTTGAGTTCTGCTGTCCCCTATAATTACCCCCAGCCTGCATGAATAATGCTGCTCAAGCCTGCTCCTTATCTTTTCCGAGCTTTTTCGCGGGTCTTCTGGAAGCAAGGTTACATGGCCTTCAGGGGCATTGGAAGCATCAATTCCTGCATTCGGAGCTAGAACGCCTTTTGTAATTGTAAGAGCGGCTCCGGGCACACCCCCAAAAATTTCATCGCATTCCTGGAGTACGAGTTCCATTTCCCTAGGATCGATTCCGTACTGTTCCCCAAGCTCCTTTGCCCTTTTGCCTGGAGTGACGCTTGCAAGCTTGACGACTCTTCTTTCCGCCGTGCCAACTGCAGACTCGGCAAGTACGAAAATGTCCCCATCAACAGGAACAAGACCTGCGTCCTCGAGGGCCGTTTCTAGAATCTGTACGATATCGTCCCCTTCCCTGATAATAGGGGTCTTAATCCCAAACATCTGGATAGAAGTCTTTTCTGAACTCATATTCTGCTGCCTTTTGAAGCTTTGGAAGCTAATGATTAGCTTGGTTTGCTGAACCGCGTGGGCTGCTTAACCAAAAATAGATGCGAGATCAAATCGTAAAATGAGATCAAATCGTAAAATGCCGCAAGATATTGATAAATGTATCCTAAAATCCGAAAAAATTTATTTATATCAAAATTTGAAAATAAGAAAGTGTCTCCAGTAAATTAACTGGAATAACTAAAGGTAAAACTAAAGGTAACTTCCAGATAGATCAAAATCTAACTTGAAATACTTTTTCATGAGTGCGTACATTGAGCGTACTTTGAGCGTACTTCGAGCGTACTTTGAGCGTACTTTGAGCGTACTTTGAGCGTACTTTTAGAGATGGTTTATTAAGAGATAGTTTATAGTGAATGCTTCAGTTCACTGTAACACCTTTCGAAGATAGCTTGTTCAGCCTTGATCTCTGTTATTCCAAACTCATAGAAGGCTGCAAATTCCCTTACCCTGGGTTCAAAATTATGCTGGTATTTTAAGCCGGTATTGATTTTTGCCACCTGAGTATACCTGGCAGCTTTGAATACACGCTTTGACTCCTCAAGAGCTTCTAGACTCTGGGCAAATCCATTAGCTACTACCATTTTTTCCCAGTTGGCAGCCCACATCGGAGTAATCATAAAAGTCTTCTCCTCTTTATTCTCTCCACTTAAGTCCTTTCTTGCTTCCATGAATGCTTTTTTGCCCCCAAGGGTTGCACAGATGCAGTTGTCAACGATATTTCCTTCAGCGTCCCTGAGTAATACGAGAGGACGGTCAAGGTAATTAAAATCTTTCTCGATGTCTTTAAACACGTTCCCACAAAGTCCATAGAGCAAAAGCAACCCGTCTGAGAAGAGCGCCATTCTTAGAATGGCATCATATACATTCATTTTCAGCCTGGTACTGTTTTTTTCCTTACCAACAATTTCGAGAATGTTGAGCACAAGAATTAACCCGGCCCCCCTATTTTGCTGGAAATTCCTGAAATTTCTGTGTGTCTCGATATCTTTAAGAACAATTTCCTGGTAGGGAACGCCAGTTTTCTCAAACTTTCGCACAATATCCTCAGAACTCTCATTTTTTAGTATTAGAATTTCATCCACCTTTTTATCATGTTTCAGGAGATGAACAATTTCATCTTCAAAGATTTTGCATGAAACGATGCTTATTACCTTCATTGCTACCACCTTTTCGGGTTTCTCCGGTCTGGCGGAGAACTCTAAACCTTTCATTCTAGTCTTTTTTCATTTACAATCGACATCCTCCTGGCAAGCCCATTAACAATCGCATTATTTAGCAATCGCATTATAGGCGTCTACCCCCTTCATCGAGAGCTTTTGTGCCAGTTCTTCTGCAGGTTTCTCATTTCCTTGTTTCTTTGTTTCTCGTTTCCTTCAATGACAGTTCCTTCAATGACAGCATCCGCTAAAATTTTTAATATTTCTTCCTTTGCCACATGCCCCCAGGGTTATTTTCAGCTGGATATTTCAGGATTTTGAGTTTTCTTCCACAGAAAATAATGCTATAAATTTACTGCTAATCGCAAAAAACCATTATCTACTCAATTATATATGCTATATATGCTACAATTTCATAAACATTTTCTGTGTAGTAAAAAACTGGTAGTGTACACTAACCAAAAATTCGTAAAATAAGGTAGCGCCGTTTTCCATAATTTTGGTAAAACCTCAAATAATTTGTACCAAATTAAGGATTCCTACAGAGCCAAAAATGAAAATTAACGGCACAAAATAAGATTTTTTGTATTATAGAACATTAAGCTTGTTGGATCTGGGTCCTGTTCAAAACTGTATAATTTATGTATTCCAACCAGACAGTTTTAATTTCCCTTAATAGACTTTAAAAAAGAGGTTTGGCAATGGCAGAGGCGCTTTACTTCCTTGATTGTTACCTGAAAGAGTTCGAAGCAACTGTCGAAAAGGTGACTGATGATAGATTTGTAGTTCTTGACCGTACTGCTTATTATCCCGAAAGCGGGGGTCAGCCCAACGACACCGGAAAATTAGTCCACGAATCCGATGGGGATGAGTTTGATGTCCTGTATGCCGGTAAGTTCAATGGAGAAATCAGTCATGAGATAGCTGGTGAAAATATTTCTAAAGGGTTAAAAGCAGGGGACAGGGTGAAAGGACTCATAGACTGGACCCGCCGTTACAGGCACATGCGCATGCATACAGCAACCCACGTAATCGCAAATGTAATTGAAAAGGAGGCAGGAGCCCAGATAACTGGAAACCAGCTTGGCCTTGACCAGAGCAGGGTAGATTTCAGCCTTGAGGTTTTTGACAGGGGGAAATTTGCTGAGTATGAGAGAATAGCCAACGACATTATAGCCCGGAAAATTCCTGTTAATCTCTACCTTGTAAGCCGCAAAGAAGCCGAAGAGAAGCTTTCACGGTTAACCACGCTTGCTAAAGGCTTTTCCGATAAAATAGAAGAAGTGCGCATGGTCGAAATAGAAGGAGTAACGATCGAAGCCTGCGGAGGGACCCACGTTAAAAACACTGAGGAAATAAAAGGCATCAAGATCACAAAACTTCAAAATAAAGGGAAGAGCAACAGGAGAATGTACTTTACACTTGTGGATTAAGCTCTGGACCGAACCTGAATCTAACCTGAGTTTTTTGGGATTTTGGAATAGGCTCTAAATAAAAAGATTAAAAATGAGGTTACTTAAAACAATGCTCCTGAAGGCATGGCTTTCAGGAGATAGGCACCTCAACTCTTTTAATCTTAAGACAATGCTCCTGAGGGGCATGGATCGTGTAAAGAAGATCAAGCTTCTTGATTTTTTTCAACCTATTATAAATCAAAGTCCATACACAATCGTTCTCTTTATTGACTTCGCACATCCCGTCAACAGTTCCTCCGCAGGGCCCATTCAAAAGCCCTTTTGGGCACTGTGCCTTGGGGCAGAGGCCTCCGAATTCACCAATCGTACATTCTCCGCACATTATACACTGGTTTGAAAGCAATTTGCCTTTACTCGAACCTCCAAGAGAGAGCGTATCATTTGAACCGAATACGGGCACCTCCGTTACATTGGCAACCGTTGAAACTCCACTACCACAGCCCATGACAAGGATACAACGCGCCTCATTTATTTTTTCATTTTTCTCGACCAGGGAGTCAAAAGACCGAATGCTACAGGCTGCGGTGGGGAGAGCCCAGCCCACTACATGCTTTCCGCTTTTCTCAAGCTGTCTGCACATCTCAAGCACTTCGGGCTCACCACCGGTCTTCAGTTTTGCAGCACAGACATTGCATCCGATAATGAATATATCATCTTCGTCCTTTAACAGAGCCAGGATTTCCTCAAGGGGTTTTGTTGAAGTTATAATCATAATTACCTCAAATATCGATGTTCCAGATCTTTTCGGTTTGCAATACATTCGCAGATCATTTCGGCAATTAGTGGAAGAGAACGCGCCTGTCCTTCGAGCTTTCTGGCAAGGCGCCTTAGCTGAAGCAGAGTGCCCATTACGAGCACATCAGTTGTTTCCGTTTCATGTGAGACAGCGTCCCTTGTCAGAGCCGCATCCCCTCCTCGGGCGAGAATCTCCTGTTTTATTATCAAAGCCTCCGTGGTCGTAAGATTACGGATTTTCAAGATGAGATGAACGCTTTTATCCTGCATTACCTGTGAGCCTGTTCTGGTAACCCCAAGTCTCCGCATTTCAATGGTTGCATCCTGTGGGGTCTTTACCTCAACCACAGAGACCTCATACCTGCCCTCTTTTACTATACTTGGCCTACTCCTGATAGCTCCTGAAAACTTTACAACATCGGCGGTCTCAGGTACATCATGCGTGCGGACAATATGAGCACCTTTGTAGACTGCAATAGCTGCTGCAGCCAGGCTGCCATAGAGCCTTTCAGTTGCAGGTTTTCCAAGCACATCTCCTATGAAAGATTTTCTTGAGAGAGCTGCTAACAAGGGCTTTTCAAAAATTTTAAGGCGTTCAAAATCATCAAGGGTTTCAAAGTCATAGATAGAAAGTTTTTCTTCGATCCACCTGCCGGATGCAGGATCAAGTATGAGCTTTTCTGGATTTATGCCGCCTGCTTCAGCGGCCTGTATGATG
Source organism: Methanosarcina sp. UBA402 (assembly GCA_002509325.1). Classification (GTDB taxonomy): domain Archaea; phylum Halobacteriota; class Methanosarcinia; order Methanosarcinales; family Methanosarcinaceae; genus Methanosarcina. Next base: position 6,361 of record DADO01000090.1, read on the forward strand.
GAATCAAGGGATTCGATAATGGCATCCATCCCAATGGGATCACCCGGCACTTTATTTGAGGCCATGACAACAGCAGGGCACCCGTAATCTGCCACTACTTCAATCATTTTGGGATCTGCTGTAAAACCGGAAACATCATTTATAATTTGAGCTCCTCTTTTGAGGGCTTCTTCTGCAATTTCAGAGAACATCGTATCCACGGAAATCACAGCATCCACATTGCCTTCCAGCGCTTTAAGCACCGGCACAATACGTTCAAGTTCCTGTTTCCTGCTAATGGGCTCGGCATATAACCAGGTTGAACGGGCTCCGAGATCCAGGAAGGTTGCTCCCTCCTCAACCATTTTCAGAGCTATATCAAGCGCAGAATCCGGATTTACTACCGAATTTCCGTAAAAAGACTCGGGGCTAAAGTTAATAATACCCATTACATGTGCAGGGTATCGATCTCCTACTTTTATACCACATATATCAGTATCAACAACCATTTTTGACAACCAGCTATATAGATTATAAATAAATTAACACAGCCCGATGCTTTAATAGACATCGGCAAATAAATATTGTTAGAAACCGGATTCACAGGTAATCTGAGGAGCGGATATTTCAATGACATGTCTTTAAATAGAAAAAATATGCTTTATTTTGCTTTTTGGACCATTCTATGAAAATCCATTATTGCGCCACCAGAGGTTTCTGGACATGGGGGAGTTTAATCGATAGGCTATAATCAGAATAAAATAAACTATCGCTTTAATCATATATTAAATATATATCTGCTGGATCTACAGGTAGATTTATTAAGACATATTTAAACAAATTTTAAGGTTTACTCTAGATCTAATTTTACTGGCAGTATAACTTATAATAATAAACGTATATACCAAACCCAGTAATTATTTGATCATTATATTTATTTTGATATCATCATTTTAATATAATTGTTAATGTTATTAGTAATAATAGTAAACTGCTATTACTAATAATAAACTGTTATTTAGTAAAATAGGCTTCAATAATACATAAAAATATTGATGTGTAGAATTAATTTGATACAATTAGGTAAGAAATCCTGCAAATTAATTAAAAAATTATCCAAAAAATAATACTACTAAAAAATAGAAAGTGCTATCAAAAGCAAAAAGCTTCAAAAAGAGAAATTAAAAACTTATAAAAGAGAAATTAAAAACTTAAAAAAGAGAAATTAAAAACTTAAAAAAGAGAAATTAAAAGGTCTGTTAAAAGACCCCAATAAAGAAGTTTTAAAAATTAATTTCTGCACATCTAAGTACATGCTTCATCAGCATGGCAACTGTCAGAGGACCTACGCCGCCAGGAACAGGGGTGATTAGGGCCGCCTTCTTGATTACATTTTCGAAGTCTACGTCTCCGTATACGCCGTCTTTTTCCTGGGTAATACCCACATCAAAAATTACTGCACCATCCTTTACCATATCGGCTTTGATGAGGTGTTTAACTCCAGTCGCTACCACAAGAATGTCTGCCTCAAGCGTGTATTTCTTAAGGTCATCTGTAAACACGTGACAGACCGAAACGGTTGCGTTCCGGTTAAGGAACATTGCTGCCATGGGTTTTCCAACAACATTACTGTGCCCGACAATAACCACGTTTTTGCCCTTAACAGGCATATTATATTCTTCAAGCGCCCGGATAATCCCATGCGGCGTACAGGGAACAAGCCCTTCATCCCCTATCATTAGTTTTCCCATATTGTAGGGATGGAAGCCATCCGCATCTTTCTCAGGGGCTATGGCTTCCATTGCTTCCTGAGGGAAAAGGTGTTTCGGAAGCGGGAGCTGAAGCAGAATTGCGTGTACATCTTTACTTTTATTAAGAGTATCAATCAGGGAGAGAAGTTCCTCCTGACTGGTTTCTGCCGGAAGGAAGTGATCTTCTGCCCGGATGCCCACACGTTCGCAAGCTCTATGTTTCAGGCGGACGTACATTTTGGAAGCAGGGTCATCGCCTACAAGGATAGTAGCAAGCCCAGGCGTGACGCCCCGGCCGCTTTTCAGGGCTTCAACTCCAGACCCTACTTCATCTTCAATCTGCTTTGCAAGAACTTTTCCGTCTATGATCCGTAACTCATAGCCTTCAGCTGACATTGGTAAAAACACTCCAACCTTTCCGGTTAGCAATAAACCGGGAACCTTGAACAGAGTTCCCTGACCTTGCTACTTGTTTCCGACAGGAGCCTATCATTTTCTGCATTCTTAATTGCGATCTCGATATAGTCGGCAATTAATTCCATTTCTTTCTCCTTCATACCTCTTGTGGTGCTGGCTGGGGTTCCGAGCCTTACTCCACTCGTGATAAATGGGCTGCGGGTCTCGAAGGGCACGGTGTTTTTGTTTGCAATAATTCCGGCTTTGCTCATGGCCGCTTCTGCATCCTTGCCTGTTATACTCATATTATTTAGATTGACAAGCATAAGATGATTGTCCGTGCCGCCAGAAACAATATCAAAACCCTTTTCTTTCAGACAATTACACAGAGTTTCTGCGTTCTTCACGGTCTGAACCTGGTCCTGTTTGAATTTCTCACTCATAGCCTCTTTAAAAGCTACCGCTTTTCCGGCTATTATGTGCATGAGAGGCCCACCCTGAATCCCAGGGAAAACAGCCTTGTTAACTCCTGTTGCAAGTTCTTCAGTCCTGGAAATAATCATTCCGCCTCTTGGGCCTCGGAGAGTCTTGTGAGTCGTACTGGTAACAAAGTCTGCATAAGGTACAGGACTCTGGTGCACACCTGCAACTACAAGCCCTGCAATGTGGGCAATGTCCGCAAGTAGATAAGCTCCGACCTCATCAGCAATTTCGCGGAACTGCTTGAAATCGATTTCACGAGGATAAGCTGAGGCCCCGCAAACAATCATTTTCGGTTTGCATTCCTTTGCCTTTTCCAGAAGTTCAGAGTAGTCAAGCATCTCAGTTTCTTTACTGACACCGTAAGGTACAATATTATAGAGCTTTCCGGAAAAACTTACCGGGCTGCCGTGAGAAAGATGCCCGCCGTGCGAGAGATCCATGGACATTATGGTATCTCCAGGCTGCAAAACCGAAAAATAGACAGCCATATTCGCCCCAGAACCTGAATGAGGCTGGACGTTTACGTAATTTGCATTAAAGATTTCCTTTGCCCTGGCAATCGCAAGATCCTCAGCAACGTCAACGAAATCGCACCCGCCGTAGTATCGCTTGCCTGAATACCCTTCGGCATATTTATTGGTCAGAATCGACCCCTGGGCTTCCATAACGGCTTTGCTCGCGTAATTTTCAGATGCAATAAGGTTCAATTTATATTCCTGTCGCTCGGCTTCATTCTTAATAGCCTCGGCCAGTTCCGGATCAATTTTTTCAATATAAGACATTACTCTCACCTGAAACTTATTCATTAAAACTATTCAAAATCAAGACTTTTGTGATTTGAGTTGATGTTGAGTTGATGTTGAGTTGATGTTGAGTTGATGTTGAGTTGATGTTGAGTTGATGTTGAGTTGAGGGTTGATTAATGCTAGCGTGTGAATACGTGCAAGAGCTGCCTGACAGTTGGAAAGTAACTCCAGAGGTAAGGAGCATTTATCGGCAGAACCCCCGGATAGCGGGATGTAATTAAGCAGGCTCTTAAACATGCCCTATAAATATGCCCTATAACCTTCTAGAGGGGGTTTTCACACTGAAGTCTCAGAACTTCCGGTAAAAAGCTCCTGATCATCTTGAAGAGGGGAAACTTCGAAACCTGAAAAGCCGCATGGCATATGAGATTTCGTGAATACCTATAAGTTTGAATTATTTATAACTATCAGGGACTAATGAGGTAATTAACCAGTAAAATCCATTCCGGTTTCGCATTAATTTTAAGCGTTTGCTCAAGTCCGGGTTACTACATTTCTACCCTCAATTTTAAGTTTACCCTCGGTAAAAAGCCTGACTGCCTCAGGATAGATAATATGTTCCTGTTCTAGGATTCTGGCAGTAAGGTTTTCTTCCGTATCTCCGGGAAGTACAGGCACACATCTCTGGAGGATTATTGGCCCTGAGTCCAGCCCTTCATCTACAAAGTGTACTGTACAGCCTGCAACTTTTACCCCGTATTCAAAGGCTTGCTTCTGGGCGTGAAGCCCTTTAAAGGCTGGAAGAAGAGAAGGATGAATATTCATAATCCTGTTCCTGTAGAGTTCAATTATTTCATTCCCTAAAAGCCGGAAGTAACCTGCAAGCAGAAGAAGATCCGTATTGTACTGGTTGAGAACATTCAGGATTGCTCTGTCATATCCATCCTTGTCGTACTCGCCCGGATCAAGGAAAACTGTGCTTATTCCATGATTTTTTGCACGTTCGAGAGCATAAGCATTTGCCTTATTGGAAATAACCACATTAATTGCCGCATTCTTTATGTGACCCTTTTCAATGCTGTCTATAATTGCCTGGAGATTCGAACCATTTCCAGAAACCAGCACTGCAATCTTTACCGTCATTGAAGCTTTTAGAATGAAACAGTGCTATATTAGGGTTTTGGAACTATACGATATCTGGAAAGACTGAAGATCAAATTGCGGGCGGCCACCC
>DADO01000153.1 GCA_002509325.1 Methanosarcina sp. UBA402
GGAAATGAATTAAAAATTGAAATGAGTATTACCCAATTGTAGAATTAGAAATGGTTATGAGACAGCTTCATAAGGTCAGTTTTGAAGTATTTGTACTTCTCATTGAAGAATGGCTTAGATGGAAGTTAAGAGTCAGAACAGCAGTGAAGTATCTGAGGTAAATGGAGGCAGAGTAAAAGTGGAGAAGAGGTTTTAGCGAAATACTGAACTTGACTTTTATCTCCGTTTCCATCTCTCTGATCCACCAAATGCTACTGCTGGAAAGCAAAAGATAAGTTTACTGCCTTTCATAGTCAGAAAAGTCCCGGAAATGCAGATCTATAAAGCACCCCTTTTCATGCCTTATCCTTTGGATTCTTTCACGTGCCATGAAACCGAACACTAGTTCGATATCTTCAGGATACCTGGCTCTGGCATTTATGGGCATAAAGGGTTCTGAATTTTACCTTGAGACATAGAACATATTGCCTCCGAAATAAGCAATGTATTCCAGCTGATACTTTTCTAATATTGCGTCTCTAAATTTTCAAATTCCAAATGGCCAATTGAGTTTCCAATCATGAAAATGATTCTGAGACTTTTATCGATGTGAGAATAAAATGGGTTTTGGGGTGGGCTCAATAACAGAAAAATTGGCAGGAAAGGATATAACTGCAGATAAACTGGAGGGTAAAATATCCTCACTTACCTGAGGTTCTTGAATACATCTTGGCTCCGGGTATCAGGCTTAATAATCTACTAACTTGCCTGTAGCGTTCAAGAAGGTACTGTTCCTGACTGATATCTTCAAGTTTCTTAAAAATATATGTGTTTTCAGGGATAAAGGGAATCTGAATTCTAAGAGTGCTAAGCAAAGATTCAAGCTGCCTGTCCAGTTCTTTTCTATCTTTTTCAAGATCCTGCAAACTCCATGTTTTGACCCTCTGATTTACAGCACATGTAATTTTTTCCGTAGGCTTGCCTTTTGCCTTAAAGCATGCTGTTCTTGCTTTATACCTAATTCCGGAAAGAACCTTTTTTAGCTTATGTTCCGTAACTACTTTTCCAGTTATTGAACACTCTTTTCTCAAGTTTTTTTGCTCAAGAATAGCGTCTTCTTCCATAATATCCAAAAGTCCTGAAGCTCTGTCAAAAGCCTCAATGCAGGTCTCAAGAAGTTTCTTCTGGGCAGGCAAATCTCCGGCAGTCAGATTTCCTGCTGCTAAAAGGAGCTCTGAGAATTCTTCCATAGTTTTAAGAAGCCTCTGGTCTTTTTCCAGATACTTGATCTCATGGGTTACCTCTGAAATATATCGTTCGCTTTCAAGTCTTGAAGATCTTTCCCCGAAAAGGATCTGTAAGAGAGCCTCGTAAAAGGGATAGTATAATTCGGGAATAACAGTGCTGGTAGAGGCCTCAACCGACTCTTTAAAATATTCGACTGCCTCTTTAAGCCCAAAAAGATAAGTAGCTTCGTTTTCAGCCTTGAATGCCCTCCAGAGGGAAGCTTTTCCAAGGGATCGAAGTGCGTACATACGGACGTAGATATAAGGGCTACCAATAAGAACCTGCAAGTCTTTCCATGCCTGTGTTTTATCAGGCACATAAAAAAAGGCAGATCCAAGAGTTCTTGTTGCTATCCTTTGAACAAAGTTATCACTGTGAGTCGAAAGCCTGATAAGGTCACTCCAGACTTTTCTTTTATCCGGAACCTCTGAATAGCCTGATGAAAGAGCAAGTACAGCTCCTTTTCTTACCCCTCTGTCTTCATCGGATGTAAGCCTCAAAAGATCGTCCCATGCTTTTTGCTTATCATCTGAGTATGCAAATGCGACAGTAAAAAGCTCTGCAGCTTTCTTCCTGAGCTGGGCGTCCCGACTCTCAGTGAGCTTTACAAGGTCAGAAAGAACGGTAGATTTTTCCTCGACCACCGGAAAGACACGCGAAAGCATGCTTGCAGCACCCTTTCTAACACCTGTGTCTGTATCTCCAGACATTTTTAGAAGTTCATTCCATATATCCTGTTCTTTGCCTGATTTTAGCGAATAAATAGTAAGGAGAGACTCGATTGTATCTCTTCTTATCTGCGGGTCTGGATCCGAACTGAGTCGAAGGAGCTCTTCTATAATTTTATCTTTTTCTGGAAGACCTGGGTATGATCTTGCAAGAGTCTCTTCTGAATCTTTTCTCAGATATTCGCCTCTGTCATCTATAGGCCCCAGGAAACTAAAGGCGGATTTTCCGCGTCTTTTTTCTTTAACCTGCTCACATTCGATCTTGTCCTCGCTTCTCATTTCTCTTTCCCCTGTAATTCCTTTTTTCTCCTTTTTCCGTCTCTCTTTCTCCTTCACTTTCTTCAAATTGACATATTCTTCAAATGAGTTTGAGTTATCAAATAAACTGGAATTGTCATTTAAATAAATGTCTATTTATTCCCTATAAATAATAAAGCTGCAATTAATTTTGAAAGACCAGAAATGAAAGACAAATTTTTAATCATAACTTACATTTTTGAGTTTTGTATAGAAAGGGTCGTCCATCATTATACGGTTG
>DADO01000154.1:0-5716 GCA_002509325.1 Methanosarcina sp. UBA402
GATGTTCATTTGATCACAATTACACAAAACAAAGAGCACTTATTTTTACCTTGCTGTCAAAGCCAGGTTAAAAACATAGTCTGCCCAGCTTGTGGGGCTGCCTGCGACGATATTCAAGTTGAATTCGGGAATGGAGCGATTGAAGCTAAAAATGTATGTAAGATTGGAAATTCCAGTTTTAAGGCAATTAAAAGTCCCAAAAGAATTAGACAACCCCTTCTAAAGAATGGAGATAAATTGAAACCGGTTTCCTGGGAAAAAGCCCTTGATAAAGCCGCAGATATTCTTGTTTCAGCAAAGCGTCCCCTCCTCTTCATGGGAAGTGAAACTTCATGTGAAACGCATGAAGTGGGGCTCCTCATGGGAGAATACCTTGGTGCAGTTATTGATTCTAATACTACGATCGGCAATGGGCCAACAGCTATGGGAACTCAGGAATCTGGAAATGTCTGTGCAACCGAAGGGCAGAAGAAAAACCGAGGTGACCTCATAGTCTACTGGGGAACAAATCCTCTCGAATCCATGCCAAGGCAGATGTCAAGGTACGGAGTTTTTCCGAGAGGCTACTGGACCAAGCGCGGGCGTTTTGATAGGACAATTATCACGGTAGACCCAAGAAAAACCCCGACCACTGAAGCTTCCGATCTGCACGTGCAGCTCAAGCCCGGCTCGGACTATGAACTCATAAGTGCCCTCCTCACCCTGCTTCACGGGAAAAATCCTCATCCGTCAGTAGAAGAAATCACAGGAGTTCCTATTTCCTTGATGGAAAAGATGCTCTATCTAATGAAAAACTGTAACTTTGGGGCCATTTCAGTGGGTGTTGGGTTTTCTTCTTCAATTGGAAAGCACAGGAACGCCGAAATTGCCATGAACCTCGTAAAGGAACTGAACAATTACTCCAGGTTCACTCTTGGAGTTCTCCGTAGTCACTGCAATGTTGCAGGCTTTAACCAGGTCGCCTCCTACATGTACGGATATCCTTTTGGGCTTGACTTTGCACGTGGGTATCCTCGTTACAACCCAGGAGAGTTCACAACTGTGGATTTGCTTCGAGAAAAGGATGTGGACGCCGTTTTTGTGATGTGCGCCGATCTTCTAAATCAAATCCCTGCTGACTGTGCGGCTTATCTTGCCGAAATTCCTCTAATCTGCCTGGATATCGTTTCCTGTCCGACCACAGTTGCCTCAGATGTCGTGCTTCCAGGTATCATTGACGCCATGGAATGTGATGGGACCTTCTACAGGCTCGACGATTTGCCGGTTCACTTCGAACCCTTCACAACTTCGCCCTTCGAGTTTACGAAGAGCAACGAAGATACCCTAAAACAGCTTTTTAAGAAAATCAAAGAAAAAAGGAGCCATACTGATTTCCTTCCTTCTACAATCACGTCTTCTTCCTTGAATTCATCGTCAACAGCAGAAGAAGCAATATAAACATGCAGAAGAGGCAATACCTAAAAATATTCCGAATTCTTGTGAAATGAAAAAATTAGTATCTAAGGCTGCTATACTATTGAATACATAATACATTAAAAAATAGTAATGTTAGATGATTTTTTACGCCCAGGGCAGGATTTGAACCTGCGCTCTCCCAAAGAAGAAGCGGTTTTCGAGACCGCCGCCTTACCACTAGACTACCTGGGCATTTTGTTTTAAAATAGAGAAATTTTCCGGGCACTGCCCGAGTTTTTGATGCAGCGTATTTAGACGCAGGGTTAGTGAATATACTTTCTTTCTTATATAATTTGTCATCAGCCGGATCAGTTTCTTAAAAATCAAAAAGTGAACGCTGGACTGCATCGTCATCCTGTTCTTTATTATTTTTTCCTTTTTTCTTGGTTTCTTCTTTCTTGGTTTCTTCTTTCTTGGTTTTGCCTGTTCCTTTTCGGGGGTTTTCATCACCCTTTTTTCCAGACTCGCTTTTTTTCTCGGATTCGCTTTTTATTTCAGGTTTAATTTTCTCAAGGTCACCAAATGAAAGCTGTCCAATGTGCTGGGTTTCTTCTTTCAGGTTTTCGGACAGCTCAAGCCAGCCATACTGGCCTCCTCCACCGGGATGGATTATGACATCGCCTTTCCTGAAGGCAAGGATCGCATTTACTATTCGATCATCGCCTACGATTTTGAGGTCTTCCGCTTCTGAATAAATAAGAGCTTTGACCTCGTTTCCGAAGCGTTCTATAAGCTTATTCCAGGCTGTTTGCACGCCTTTTGTCTGGACGCTTGCATGGCCGAGTGCCATCTGGATGATCTCCGCAAGAGGAATGAGATGAAGATAAGGGGGACGGTGATCAGGATGCCTTGGCTCATCAAAATCTGCGAGTTCATTAATGCGGTCGAAAACCCCCTTCTTTATGACGCCTCCGCAGATAGGACAGCGCCATTTATTTTCAACAGCTTCAGGCAGCGGATATTGAGTAAAACACTTAATGCAGGCTGATCTGTTGTACTTGCCCTCTTCGGGAAAGAACCCTACATTCAGAGTAGCTTTATAACCCTGTTCCCTTAAAATTGCTTTTTTTAAGCCGTCAAAAGTAAGCTCAGGCATATCAAACTGGGTAAACTCCCTTGCAAGTTTATTGGTCCAGGGAGAATGAGCATCAGAATTCGAAAGAAAAGTCAGGCGGTGCAACTCTTCTATCCGGTCTGCATAATCGCTGTCTGCACTCAAGCCAAGTTCCAGAAACGAAATATAATCTGTCATATCTCCGTAGCAACTTTTCAGGCTGTCATGATAGCCATAAAGTGCAGTCCAGGGAGTAAAGGCATGGCAGGGGCCGATAAGGGCACCAAGATCTTTTGCAATTTCCGCAATCTCACTACCGTCAAGCCTGATATTTGGGCGGCCATCAGCTTCAAGATTACCAAAAGGAGCAATTCGCTCTGCCAGTTCTTCAGCTTTTGAGATTGAAGGCAAAATAAGGAGATGATGTACGCGATTGCTGTCTTCGATCTCGGTAGTAGGAATAAAATATATTTTATCTATGCGGATTTCTTCATCTGAAATAGATGCTTTTTTGATCTCTTTGAGCCACTTAGGATGAGTACAGTCTGCAGTCCCAATCATCTCCATTCCTTTTTTTGAAGCCTCCCTGGCAATTGTAGGCAATTCCATTCTCCTGGAAGATGCCATGGAGTATTTTGAATGGAGATGGAGGTCTGTATTGACTTTCATTCCCTTTCCTACCGGAAAAACTATGATTTTAAGCAATCAAGGTATTTAAATAATTATTAGTTAATGATAATAATTATCTCATCTTTTTCAATTATCGAATAATATCATCCTATGTAGCGCAGATCTTCATCAGTTGGTTTGACTTCCTGGAAGGTTTGCTGCTCTTCTTTTTCCTTTAGCTTTTCAAGGATACTTTCCATTTCCTCAGCCTTTTTCTCAAGAGACTCTGTGTTTACCTCAATCTTGAATATTTTACATAGTACCTTTAGAAGGGACTGAGCACTTTTAGGGTCCATTAGATATCCAGGGGTCATGCCCATAAGGCAGGCAGCATCAATACTCCGCATCCTGCTGAAGGCTACAAGCAAGCCCGATGCTCCAACTATTCCTCCGCTGGGTTCGGATTCCCTGAACTCTACCCCATACTCTTTGATCTCTTCGATCACTTTCGTATCATTGGCGACCCCAAGAACAGTTTCTTCACAGGTCAGTTTGCCAGTAGGATATCCTCCGAGTGTGTAAATTCTCCTTACTCCAAACTCCTCGGCAATGTCAAGGTAAAGCGAACAGAGTTCGTAATGCCCCTGCGAGGTTGTGCTCTGATGGTCCCCTACCAGGAAAAGAACATCATTCTCTTTTGCTTTTCCGTGGTATATCGTGTTGCTTACCGGACGGACCGTACAATCTGTATTGACCAGGACCTGGGGTGGAAAATGCGGGGAATAAACCTCTATAATTTTTTCAGCTCCAAGTTCGTCCACAAGATGCTCTGCTACTAGTTTGCCTACGAGTCCCACACCTGGAAGTCCAACTACAAGTATAGGGTTTTTGAGTTCAAGATTTTCTTTCAGGCGGACAAGTGTACTCTGCTGCATAATAACTCCTTATCCTTTCTTTGCCATTCTGCGGTACTTACCGTAAGGGTCCTTAGGAGAAAAGCGGGCCGGATGCATGGGGAAAGCTTTTCCCCCACAAACCGGACAAATTTCCCTTAAAGTGTACCTGCCGCAATTTTTGCATTTGCGGATCTTTTGTCCCAAAAGGCATCACGCCTTTGCCGATTCGATGTGCCGCTTAAATGTCCCATGTCCACCAAGTTTGGCAATGGTATCGACTGCTGACTGGGCGGATTTCTTAAGGACTGATTCGGCTTTTTTATAATCCGGAGCAATTACCTTGATTCGATATCTTGGAGCTCCAATGTAACCTATTTCAAGCTTGATATCTTTTCCATCAACTTCACTGATGGAATTTGCAGCACTGAGAGCCTGTCTTATGACCTCTATGCCGTTTGGAAGGTTACAGGTCAGGTCCACATAGCCTGCGATATCTACAAAAGGCAGTTTGATATTTTCTCCTGCGATTTTGATTATGCTCTTTAAATATTTCTTATTGATTTTTATTCCTTTGAAGGCTTTCTCCCCTTCGATAACAGCTTCTTCAAAGGCTGAATATGCACTTCCAAACTCTTCTACGAGTTTTTCATGCAAAGCTCGCAGGTTACTTTCATCAGTTTTCGTTTCTTCAGCCACGAACTGGAGCCATTTGGCGGCTTTTTGCTCATTTTTCCAATCCTGGATTTTAGCGCGCCTCTGGTGCTCGTTTACGTCTTTCAATGAAAGGTCTATGTGGCCGCGGGAAGGGTCCACGTTAAGAACCTTGCAGACTATCTTCTGCCCTTCCCTCACGTAGTCCCTGACGTACTTGACCCAGCCTGCTTTAATCTCAGAGATATGGATAAAACCTTCCCTTCCTCCGAATTCCTCAAGCTCGACATAGGCTCCGAAATCCGTCACATTCTTTACAGTACAGACAACAAACTCTCCGACTTCGGGCCAGTTATCGTTTCCCATTCGTACCACTTCTCAAGTTTTGTCTCTTCATTACCTTTACTCTAATGCTGTAAAGTACTTTTATCTATCCGGTTATTCAAGCACTTCAAGAATGTGAGTAGTAATTGTCGATTTTCCACCGGTTGGTTCAGCAAGGGTCCTTCCACAGACAACGCAGGTGATTTTACGGCTGGCACTTCCGAATATGATCTGTTCGTTTTCGCAATCGTTGCACTTTACGCGCAGGAACCTGCTTTTTGGCCTCTGGATATAGTCTACCATTTTATCTTACTCCTTGAACTCAAACTTCTTTGCCCTGAAACAGGGTTTCTGGTGGGCTTTTTTACATACGGTGCAGCGGTATCTAAGCCAGATGCGTTTTGTGGGTTTGTCACCACCAGGCACCTTGGAGAACTTTCCGCTATTTCCTATGCCTTGCTGTCTCTTTTTCTGTCTTGCAATTTGAGTCATTGATGATGCCTGACCCTTCTTAACCCTCTCAACGACTACTTCATTGTGGGTTTTACAGTAAGGACAGTAAGTTCTGAACCTCTTTGGAATTTTCATTCTCTACACCTTATTAATGATTATTGGTATTGCAGCTTGCCTTCTCCGGCTCTCACGGAAAGACATTATGAAATAATATATTACAACTTATTGAATTAATATATTACAATTTATTGAATTTACAATTATGGAGTTTACA
>DADO01000154.1:6030-9032 GCA_002509325.1 Methanosarcina sp. UBA402
GGAGTTTACAGTTATGGAATTTACGGTTTATGAAATACGTATGGCGATTACGTATGGCGTTTTGAATCTGGGAAGATTTTATCTGGGAAGCATTTGATTGGATAATCTTGAAATTTTCCAGGCCTCTTTATGTCTCAATATCCGATTGGCGGTCTTCTATCGAGGAGGAGGTCAGAACATGCCAGCAAGGTTAAGCTAAACAGATTTTAAAGCTAAACAGATTTTTAAACTAAATAGACTTAGCTTCTATCTGTTTTTGCTCAAGCTTTTTCTTGAAAAGCTTGCATGCTAACAAGGTTAAGCTACACAAATATAGCTACACATATATATACTCATACTATCAACTGATAAGCCTTCCTGCCTTATTGCTCAACGTAAAATCCTCTACAGTTATAACTAGCTGCCTTCTTTTTTTCCAGGCTAAAATTAGCTGTAAATCCCAGGAAATAATTCATTTCGGGAAATTGTTCCTTTCGGGGAATCTGTTCTTCTAAGGGAAATTGTTCCTTTCGGGGAATCTGTTCTTCTAAGGGAAATTATTCCTTTCGGGGAATCTGTTCTTCTAAGGGAAATCATTCCTTTCGGGGAATCTGTTCTTCTAAGGGAAATTATTCCTTTCGGGGAAATTATTTTTTTCCGGAAAATTATTCCTTTCCAGAATTTTCCTGCCCGGCAATCAGTTTAGCTGCATTTCGCTTTACCAGTCCTGTAGCATTGAGCTGCGGCAAAACAACAACTTCTTCGGCACTGACGGTATAATTCCTGCCGTCTGCACCTGTGAAGGTCGGTAGATCCTTCAGTATTCGGACAACAACGTATTCCTCATTTATATTATTTTTGTCCGGCTCTGTTCCTATTTCCCCTCCTATAACTACTGGAGCATGCCTCACCTTAACGATTTCGGGCCAGATTGCAATATTATCGGAATCAGGGTACAGGATAGGACTTAACAGTTCGGTTTTTGCAGCCTCAATTCCCTGCAGTACAAGATCGTAAAGCCTTTTTTCCACAGGAAGAAGTTTTTCGATATCCTTTGAAATAGGTTTATCCGCATGAGACTGGATTGTTGCCCTGGTAATAACCTTTCCTATCCGTCTCATGAAGATGGTCTCAAGGTCCGAAAGCGCTCTTTCGTGCTCGTCGTGAAGCATCTTGGATTCCGGAGAACGGGAATTATCGATTTTTCTGATCTCCTCTTCAAGTTCCCGGATATATTTCTCGGCTTCCAGGTAAAAATCAGCCGGAATTGCCTTTAATGTCTGGTTCTTTTCCTTATACAGGACCTGGCTGATTTCTTCTATATCCATACTCTGCAACACCTCTGCAAATTAGATGCACTGCCGCATATTCAGGAACTTCCTGTATGCCTTCTTCTACTCTTAAATCCTTGCCCTTTAATTGCACCGAAAAAGGCTTTGAAACTGTTACCTTTACCGGTCTCTCGCCAAAGACAACGGCATCGTTGAGCGGATCAAACTGCCCTAACTCGGATAAAGCAAGTTTCTTAACCAGCATTCCAGACCCTCCGTGCAATGAGCCTGGCACTCGGATTAAGCGTTTAATATCTGCAGTCACGGGTTCGTCAATATTTGCCCCAAAATCCACGGCATACTTTTGAATCGATTGTTTTACAAGGTACTCAAAAATCTTTCCTGAGTTTTTTAGAAATCCAAAATCAAGTTGACCTCGGTCCAATATGCTATTAAGGGCGTTTTCATCCATTCCTATCGTTATTAATTTATTTATAGTCCCCTGACCTATTGGGATTTCATCTTTTAAGTTTTCACGCAAATCTTCAAACATGTCTTTTTTATTTTCTTTACTGACTTCCTTTTTTAAATAATCTACTATATACTCAGCAATTCTTTTTCCCCATCCACAATCATGTCCATTGATTACTTTCATCGTTACCCCCTGTTTTTTCCCTTTGTATATTCTTGATCCTGTCCCAAAATCTCCAAATATTTCTTCTTCTGTAATTAGATATTCGTTCTTTTCTCTTAAATCTCTTCCACTTATGTAATTAATTATTTCCCTGCGTGAAGAGCTATCTAAAGCAATCACTTTTGGATGTTTTACATGAAAGTGATACCCTCTCCCTCCGGAAAAGACCAGCTCAATATCCTGTTCTGAGAACCCAAAATCGTCTAAAAGAAAATCCATGAGCTTAAAAGTTTCTTTCTTTACAAGTTCAAGCATGTCTGCATAGTTCCTTGGGGAATTGGGTAGGTGGTCGGCATCAAGGTCAAAAATCAATTCTGCCCCAAGCCAGTTTTTCTCATTCATTTTTCTGGCATCAGGATATTCGTAATATGCAGTCGAATTGTAAACATGTGCGGGAGCCATGCCGTAAAGATAGTCAAGAGCTTCGCCTGGCGAGCCGAAGGCTCTGTGCCTGTGCATTATCTTATTAGGCATATCGTCATAGAAAATAAAAGCCCATTCTCTATTAGGCAGGTGGTCAGGGAGGCAAATTTCGGCATTCTTGTAATAGTTCTGGAATCGGGTTTTCAAATAACGGATCGTTCGACTGTCCATGGTTTCAGAGCTTCTAGGGGTTTGGATCTTGGTTAGGGATTTTGATCAGAGACACCTGGTTTAGGAATAATGATCTGAGATTTAGTTTAGTGGGTTTGACCAGGGATTTTGGTTAAGGTTTTGGTTTAGGGTTTTGATTTAGGGGTGTAGTGACTTCAATCAGGGAGTTGATTTGCAGTTTTGATCAGGGATTTGGTTTGAGGGTTTGATTGTTTTTCCCTTTGATTAATTATTTCATAATTTACTTTTGGTTATATTAGTCTTTTTAAAATAGTTTAACAGTTAACTCGGGTTCAAGTAAACTCTCTTTATTATTTGAGATGCACAGCAATTTTATGGTCGAGGTATTTTATGGCAGTAAGGTTTAATCTTAACGTTAGCAACAATAAATGCCATGTAATTATAGAATCTGACAAATTGAGAGTTAAAAAGAAGAATTAACAAATTCAGTAGTTCACTAATTT
>DADO01000178.1:0-4195 GCA_002509325.1 Methanosarcina sp. UBA402
CATATCCACACTAATTAAAAATAACATGCCTGTTATAGGTTCACTTAATAAGGCGATTGAAGATGTTCCTCCCTTACCCTGAATAGATACTACTTTTCTTCACTTTTCTTCATTTAATTTTTTCCGTCACAGAGTCTGTCATACGGTCTTTTCCAAACTTGGTTTTTCGTAGAGAAACTCCTTGAAATATTTTGCGTTATACCTCTCTTATATTATTCCCCTCTTATGTTATACTTCTCTTATATTATTCCTCTCTTATATTGTACCCACTTCGGGGTTCACCGTGAGTCATAGCAGTTTCAAGCCTAATTACCCAGAGCAAGATATGCAATGCTTACCCCTGCAAGGCAAAGAACGACATTAAGAAAGATATTCAGGAAAAAAGAGAGATTATGTCCTTCTTCAAGCAATTTGAAAGTTTCATATGCAAAAGTCGAAAACGTGGTAAAGGAACCTAAAATCCCTATATTTACGAGATAAACCATGGATTCGGGTTGAGATGAAAAAGTGAGGAGCGAAAGCACAATAGTCCCCAAGAGATTTACTGTAAGCGTGCCTGCAGGGATATTCTTAACCCTGGGGATCCGGCTTGAAACCGTATATCTAAGGCATGCTCCTATAAAACCGCCTGTGCCTATCAAAAAAAGTTTACCCAAACCCAGCAATGAGAATATCTTTTATTCCTCCCTGCTTGAAAGAGTCTTTATTACACTCCTGCCCATAAACACGCCAACCAGGGTAAGAAACAGGTTTGCGCTAATGTTTCCGAGGGCAGGGAAAAGGGGCATGGAGAAAGACTGGACTGCAAATGTCGAGAAAGTCGTGAATGCTCCCATAAATCCGGTTCCGAATGCAATCTTTCCTTTTGGGCCTATAAACCTGATGTACTCAGTGTCGTACATTATCAAGCCGAGCATAAAACTTCCGAGTATATTTACCGAAAGGGTACCGAGATGCGCATCAATGAGCTCACAGAGTAGGAACCTGCAGATAGCCCCAAGGAATCCGCCGGCCCCTATGAGAAAGATCTTATCCAGGTCTTTATAGGTGGAAGGCATTTTGTCTCACATTGAGAGTCATTTAAAATTTAGATTTTAGCTTTGAAGATTTTAGCTCGTCTCACTTTGAGAATCGTTTAAAACTTAAGTTTCAGTTCTGAAAAATTTAACTCTGAAAATTTCCGTTTTGAAGATTCTAGCTCTGAAGATTTTAACTCTGGTTTTCTCCGCTTGATTAGCTCTTAAAGTATAAAATTATATCTCATAAGATAGGAAGTTCCCTTCCTTATCCTGAAAAAGGCAGGGAGAGATAGTTAACTTATTACTCATATTAAAAAATGATAAAGTTAAATTACTGTAATGTAAAATTACTGTAATATAAAATTACTGTAATGTAAATCTATTGTAATTTTTCCACTAAAGAATCAGGTAAAAAAGGATATTTCGAGAGAAAGCAGGACTATTATTCTATTAAGAAAACGTCAACTTCTTCTCCTTCGGCATACCCTTCGATATTTTCGGGCACAAGCACATACCCATCAGCCTTTGCAACTGAACTCAGGATCCCAGATCTAGCTCCGGCCAGAGGACGCACCTTATCATCTTCAAGCACAACACGGACAAAACCAATATACCCTATTCTTGAACTGATTTTTGCAGCCAGGCGCCTTTTAAGAATAAGCTCAGGGGCCTCCGGAATTGCTGCCAATTTCCTGATTCCGGGACGAACAAAGAGATAGAGGACAACGAGTCCGGCTACAGGGTAACCAGGCAGGCAAACAACAGGAACATTGTTTACAATGCCAAGGGCTGCAGGCTTTCCAGGACTGACTCCTATGCCGTGTACGAGCAGTTCTCCAAGAGCGGTGACAACCTCAGGAGCATGGTCTCTTTTCCCTACCGAAGTCCCGCCTGAAAGAAGGATCATGTCGGCATCCAGGTTTGCTTCTACGGCTTCTTTTATACTATCGGGATTATCAGGCACTATCTCGGTACAGCGAGGAATCCCACCCCACTTTTCCACATAAAGGGCCGACATCAGCCCATTAGTCTCAAGCACTTTGCCCGGAGGAGGGACATCCCTGCTTTCCTTACGGCTTACAAGCTCGTCCCCTGTCGGAATGATTGCAACAACAGGGTTTTTGAAAACTTTAACTCTGTCAAACCCGAGCGAAGCCAGCACTGCTGCGTCACAAGGACGAAGAAGGTGCCCCTCTTCAAAAACCCGATCTCCTTTTTTTATGTCCTCTCCGACCTGTCCTATATTTCTGTTTGGGTAGACCTGAGCTCTGATTTGAACAAGGGTTCCTACGGTAGCGGTATCTTCAACCATAACAACAGCATCAGCTCCTTCAGGTACGGCAGCCCCTGTATGGACCCAGATCGTACCCCCTTCTTCTATCTGATCAGAAAGCTGCAGCATTACAGGGTTTGCAGGGGAAGCTCCCAGAGTATCGGAAGCTCTTACCGCGTACCCGTCCATGGCGGCACGTCTGTAGTGAGGCACATTCCTTTCTGAGACTACAGCTTCTGCCAGTATCCTGTCTGTGCAGGTTTCGATCGAAACTTCCTCTGCTTTCCTCAGAGTGGAAATACGCTCTAGAAAAAGTCTCAGAGCTTTATCAACCGAGGTTCGCTCTTTGAATACCTTGCCCATGATTTTTCTTCCTGAAGAAGATTAGCCCCCTGAAACAGGAGGCAGGACTGCAAGCTCATCAGCTTCACAAAGGAAGGTATCAAGCCCATCAAGGTGCCGGACATTATTTCCATTTATAAGGACATTAATTGAGCTGCACATAACAGGAACTTCATGTTTTTTTTCGGGCTTCTCAAAAATAAGATACTTTAACTCGGGATATTTTTCAGTAAGAGATAAAAGGACATCAATAACTTTTTCACCCGATAGTTGCAGTTCCGATGTCCCTGCCTTTTCACGCAAATTTGCAAATAATTTGATCTTTACTTCAGCCATGAGAGAGACTATTTCATCCTATGTCTTAAATATACCTATGCCTTATAAAGAAGCAGTCATGCTGGAAGGATTGGGGAATAATGCAGCAAGGTCAGGATTACAATATCAAAAACTCACCAGGGCTTTCTGAGAAAAAATATAAGGTACTCGGACTGCTGATCATCCTTTTTGCCCTGTTAATAAGATTGTTTGACCTGGGAGATCGAGTTTTTCATCATGACGAAAGCGTACATGCAAGTTTTACCCTTAAACTTCTCGAAACTGGACAGTACAGATATGATCCAGCTTACCACGGCCCTTTTCTTTTCCATTCTACTGCTGCGGTCTTTCACTTTCTGGGGATAAACGATACAACAGCACGCCTGGTCCCTGTCTTTTTCGGAGTAGCTGCAGTCCTTCTGCTCTTTTTGTTAAAGAAGGAACTTGGAGAAAGGGGAGTACTCTGGTCGGCTTTCCTGCTTGCTTTTTCTCCGAGTATGGTGTATTTCTCAAGGTTCTTCAGGAATGATCTGATTATTGTTTTCTGTACCATGGCTACGTTTATAGGAGGAATTCGCTACCTTGAGAACCTTCACAGCTCAAAGAGATATCCCTATCTTATTCTTGCCGCTTCTTCTCTTGCAATTGCCGTATCCTCAAAAGAAAACGCCTATCTTATTATTCTGATGTTTGGAGCCTATACAGGGGTTTATGCTTTGTACAGGTTTTATTCTGACTGGAAAAAAGAAAATTTGAGTCTTAAAAGAACTCTATTTCTCAAAATTTCAACAATTACTCCTTTCTTACCAGAGGTTCTGCTATCTGTCACTCTTTTTATTTTCATTGTAATGCTGTTCTACACAAGCCTTTTTAGAATCCCGGAATCCCTTTTCTCGATTGTGGAAAGGGCTTTTTCCCACTGGATGGAAATGCACAGAATTGAACGCATAGGAGGCCCTTTTTATTTTTATATTCCTATCCTGCTGGTGTATGAAAGCCCGATTCTGATTTTTGGGACTGCAGGGATTGTTCACTTCCTGAAAAAAAGAGGTGAAAATTTCACCTTTTTCCTGTTTCTCTCCTACTGGGCTGTTGCGAGTTTGCTGCTCTATTCCTATCTCCAGGAAAAAGTCCCCTGGCTTGTTGTGCACATTGTCCTGCCTTTCGGAATCCTAGCAGGAGCTTATTTGGGAGATTTTTTTTCCAGGGCATCTGACAGAAGACAGGAGAATTTGCCAGAACAGGA
>DADO01000178.1:4397-14810 GCA_002509325.1 Methanosarcina sp. UBA402
ATTTGCCAGAACAGGAGAATTTGCTAGAGATAGAAGGCATAATTTCCGAAAAAGATAAAAAACCAGCTTTCAGAATAAAGCGTTCAGAAACCCATACCCTTATTGCGGGGATTCTGGTCCTTACCCTGATAGTATTTCTGACTCAGTGCATCTCGATAAATTTTTACAGGAGCATGGAACACGATGAGCTGATGACATATTCGCAGGCATCTCCGGATCTCAGGAAACTTATAGAGAAAATTGAGAAATTCAATCAGGGACCTGAAAATCTAAGGATATCCATAGCAGACTCCGAAAACCTTTACTGGCCCCTGCCTTGGTACTTCAGGGATTATGAAAAAGCGGCGTATCATAAAGAACCTCCAGTGAACAAAGAATACGATGCAATAATTGTACCTGCGACATGCCGGATGTATGATAAAGTTCCGAAAAAAACGTATGCCTCATATAATTTTTCCCTGCGTCCTGGAAAGGAGTTTACACTTTATTATAATAAAAAACTTGAAAATTCAGAAGAAAATGGGGAAGCTGAAAATTCAGAAGAAAAGGAGAAGCTAAAAGAAAAAGGAGAAGCTAAAAGAAAAAGGAGAAGCTAAAAGAAAAAGGAGAAACTAAAAGAAAAAGGAGAAGCTAAAAGAAAAAGGAGAAGCTAAAAGAAAAAGGAGAAGCTAAAAGAAAAAGGAGAAGCTAAAAGAAAAGGAAGACTGGGAAGTAGGCTGAAATTTGAATTGTCCCGAAAAGGTAGATTAAAATCCGAATCATCCTTATGAAGACAGATAAAAAATTCAAAAATTTGAATTAAAAACCTTAAACTCAATCAAAATTTGTTTCCCCATGCTTTTTCTCCTGAGAACTTTTACCTGAGAAATATTTTACAAGTTCCATAGAGATAAGCGTGGTAGAAGCAAGAGACAGTACTACTCCCAATTCAAGAAGAGAAAGCGGAACAGTCTTAAAAGCAGTCTGGAAAAAAGGAATATAAACTACTACCAGTTGAAGAATTATTGTTGTCAGAACTGCATAAACCAGAGGCCTGTTTGTAAAAAGCCCCAGGAAAAAGACCGAGTATCGGTCAGACCGCCAGTTGAAGGCATTGAACATCTCTGAAAATACCACAAGCGTAAAAATCAGAGTTTGCAGTTTCTCAATGGAGAAGTTTCTCTCAAGAGCCCAGGTTAAAACGATTAAAGCCTGAAGAGCAATCAACCCTCCAATTCCAAGCCCGGCTGCAATTTCCCGCCTGGTGACAAGCCCTTCCTCAACGTTTCTTGGCTTCTGTCTCATAATCCCACTGTCCGGAGGTTCGACTGACAGAGCCATTGGAGGAAGCCCGTCTGTAATCAGGTTAATCCAGAGGATCTGAACCGCAAGCAGAGGCAGGATCTGCCATCCAAGGATTGAGATAAGGACTATAAGAACCTCGCCAATATGAGCTGAGAGCCCATAAGTAATAAAGTTTCGGATATTCTTGAATATATTTCGCCCTTCTTCAACCGCTGCAACAATGGACGCAAAATTGTCATCTGTCAGGATCATGCTTGAGGCTTCTTTACTAACATCCGTGCCTGTAACCCCCATAGCTATCCCCATATCTGCAGCTTTAAGGGCAGGGGCATCATTTACCCCGTCCCCGGTCATTGTCACGATATAACCTTTTTTCTTAAAGGCGTCTATAACTCTTAATTTATGGGCAGGATAAACTCTGGCATAAACCGAAACTCTTTCGACTTTGTCTTCGAACTCAGCGTCCCCAAGGCTATCAAGCTCAGGTCCTGTAAGGGTCAGATCCTCTTCCTTTAAAATCCCAAGTTCCTTTGCAATCGCAGATGCCGTAATCTTATGGTCTCCTGTTATCATTACGGTTTTAATGCCTGCATCTGCACATTTCTGGATTGCAACCTTTACTTCCTCTCTTGGGGGATCTCTCATACCCATTAAACCTGAAAAAACCATGTCATTCTCAATTTCCTCTGCAGAAAACTCTCCGAAAGAGATTATCCCAGGTGAGATATCCTCATCCAGAGGACGGAATGAGAGAGCCATAACCCTGAGAGCCTGATCAGCCATTTTCCTGACTTCGCATGCAATCAACTGTTTTAGTTCGGGAGATAAAGCCTTTATTTCACCATCAAGAAAAATTTTCGTACATGAGCCAAGAATTACCTCAGGAGCTCCCTTTGAGAAAGCAATCAGTCCATTAACAGGAAAAGTGCCAGAATCAGCTTCCAGTTTATTGAAGGTAGTCATTCTTTTTCTTTCAGAAGAAAAGGGTATTTCCCCAAGGCGTGGGTACTTTTTATTAAGCTCAACCTTATAGAACCCTGCTTTTGCGGCGGCAACCACAAGAGCTACCTCCGTAGGGTCTCCTTTAATCTCCCACTTTTCATTCACCTCATAAAGGCCAGCATCATTGCATAGAACAGCCCCCAGCAAAAGAGTCTGAAGCTGGAGGTCGGCTGCAGAAACCTTTTCATTTCCCTTAAAGAACTCTCCTTCTGGAGAATGTCCTGTCCCTGTAACTTTTAAAATCTGCTCATTGACGCAGACTCTTTCAACCGTCATTTTGTTCTGTGTAAGTGTGCCTGTCTTATCCGAACAGATAACATTTGTGGCTCCAAGCGTTTCTACAGATGGTAATTTTCTTACAAGGGCATGCCTTTTGACCATGCGCCTTACTCCGAGCCCAAGCCCTACTGTAACAACCGCAGGAAGCGCTTCAGGAATAGCAGCCACAGCAAGAGCGACCCCCCAGAGAAACATATCGAGAAGAGGAAACCCATAAAAAACGCCAAGCACTGCAACAAAAGCTACAATTATAAGAGTCGCAGTACCAATCCATCTACCGAATTTGTCAAGGCTTTCCTGCAAAGGAGTTCTCGATCTCTCTATTGTCCCTAAAAGTCCTGCCAGTTCTCCAAAAGCTGTCTCCATGCCGGTTGCCGTGACAACAGCACAGCCTCTTCCGTAAGCAACTGCAGTTCCTGTGTAAACTATATTTGTCCTGTCAGCCTCGGGAGTATCTGAAGGCAGGGCTTTGGTGCTTTTCTGAACAGGCACGGACTCCCCTGTAAGGGAGGATTCATCAATTTTGAGATTGAATTCTCGAATGAGCCGTGCATCTGCAGGAATGCGGTCTCCTGTCTGAATCAAAATAAGATCCCCAGGTACGAGCTTTTTAGAAGGAATTTTCTTTTCGATGCCATCCCTTATAACAACAGTTTCTGGAGAGGTAAGGGACCTTAGAAGTTCAATTGCCTTTTCAGCTCGATATTCCTGTAAGAAGCCGAGAGTGCCTGCAAGAATAACTGTAAAAATGATAACTATTGCATCAATCAGTTCCCTAAGTAAGGCCGAAATAATAGAGGCAGTTATCAAAACAATAATCAATATACTTTTAAATTGCGAGAGAAAGAGTCGTAAGACCGGAACTTCTTCTTTTTCTTTAAGTTCATTATCCCCATACTTCTCAAGTCTTTTTTCTGCTTCCTCAGAACTCAGGCCTGTTTTGGATACTCCAAGTTCTTCAAAAACAGAGTTGACTTCCTGGTCGTAATACACCCCTTTACCCCTCAAGCCTCTGGATACTCCGGAGATATTCCTCAATAAATATATCCGTTTCTTTAATATAATTAGTTTAAGCATATATAGCGGTTAAGCATATCGATATTAAGAGATTTTAAAGAAATAAATGTGCGAACCTTCGTGGAAAAAGAGACATTAAACTTTAGCATTTATATCAACATAAGGGGTTTGAATCTTAAATGTATTAAGTTTGGTATCTTAAGAACATTATTGGAATCTTAAATGTATTAAGTTTGGTATCTTAAGAGCATTATTTGGAATCTTAAATGTATTAAGTTTGGTATCTTAAGAACATAATTTGGAATCTTAAGTGTATTGTTTGGTATCTTAAGAGCATTATTTGGAATCTTAAGTGTATTGTTTAGTATATTAAGAACATAATTTGGAATCTTAAGTGTATATTTGGTATATTAAGAGCATTAAGATTCTGATAAAAATAAACATATAATGGAAAATTAGTATGAAAATCATAATAATAGGGAGTGGGCTTGCAGGGCTGTCAGCTGGGTATAAGCTTTGTAAATCAAATGAGATTCTTATTTTTGAAAAAGATGCGGAAATAGGGGGAATGGCCGCAAGTTATTGCCAGGACTTTGCCGGAAAGAAGTATTTTATAGAGAAATATTACCACCATATATTCAGGAGCGATACAGAACTTCTTGACCTGATAAGAGAATTGGGGCTTGAAGATCAAATGCTGTGGCTCAAGGGAAAAAACGCCTATTTTGTGGACGGCAAAAATTATCCTATGAATACTCCGGCTGAAATCCTAAGGTTTAAACCTCTTTCGTTTACAGATCTGGTAAAACTAGGTCTGCTGGTCCTCAGGATTAAGATGATAAATGATACAACTTCTTATGACAGGATAAACGCGAAAGCCTGGATTCTTGATACTGCGGGAAAATCTGTATACGAAAACTTTTTTGCTCCTCTTATGAAAAGCAAGTTCGGTGAAAATGCCAAAAACGTTTCTGCAGCCTGGCTTATAGGGCGCGTGAAGATAAGATCAGATAGGGGAAAGGAAGGAGAAAAACTGGGGTATCTGAGAGGAGGGTTTAACACATTGATAGAAGCTCTTGCAGGGGAAATCACTGCACATGGGGGCAGGATCTCACAGAATAAAGCGATAACTGAAATTGTAATCAAAGACAATATAGTGCAGGGAGTGGTAACTGATGGAGATTTTATACCCTGCGATGCCGTGATTTCAACAGTTGAACCTAAAGTACTGGATACGCTTACTAAAGGCAAGCTTGGAGCTCTTCACAAAACCCTGCGAAGCATTCGTTATCAAGGAACTGCGTGTGCTTTGATAGGACTTGACAGAGGGCTTATGAGAGATGGAAATTACTGGCTTAATATAAAAGCTGACGTGCCTTTTGGAGCCGTAATTGAGCACACCAATTTTATGCCTTTCAAGGATTATGGAGAACAGCTTGTCTATGTAACCTCGTATTTCCAGGATGAAAACGATGCTCTCTGGCTGAAGAAGGAAGAAGAAGTTCTGGATTCTTACCTGAAGGGGCTGGAAAAGATGTTTCCTAGTTTCTCAAGGGCCGATATCCACTGGGCGAAACTCTTCCGCAGAATGGATACTGCACCTGTGTATGAACAGGGATATCTTCAAAAAGTTTTGCCGTTTGCTCCAGGCCCGTCCGGACTTTACCTGGCAGGAATGTTCTCATCAACCAATTACCCGGAAAGAAGCATGAACGGCTCTGTAAAAGCCGGGTTTGAATCTGCAAACACCTTGCTAAACAAAACATCTTGCTAAACAAAACACCTCAATAAATAGAAGAAAATTGCAAGGACTGCTGACTTTGCAAGGTTTATCGACTTGACTGAAAAAGACACATTATATGTTTTAATAAAAGGTTTTGTACACATAAAGAAGCCGTTTGATTTATATAGTCTTTCAGGACGAACTATTATATAGTCTAAATGATAATAACATACTGTTTGTATCTGCATGCGGAAAAAAAGTTCTGCATGATTACCTGTCCTTCCAGATTTATCATTTTATGGGGATTTAGCGATGATGAATAAGGAAAAGACAGTAAAAACCTAAAAATCTGGACTTCTGCCGTTAGTTGGCATTTTGGGGGCATGCTGGTCAAATCCGCTTTTGCGGGGATGGCACAGGAGAATGCACTTGTTTTCCCTTGAGGCTTAGCTCTCAAAAAGAGAACCCGGATGCTGTAAAAAAAGCTGCCCGAGCTTCCGGGAAGGAGTGTTGGCAGCGTATAAAAGAGGAGGAGTGGAAAAGATGTTATTCATGGACGTTAGTACCTGGGACCCTTCGAGCCGCGATAAAATCCTTGAACATTTTAAGAGACTTGAGGTTCCAGATGGAATCGATATTATTAACCAGTGGGTTGACCTTTCCGGAAACCGTTACTATATCCTTTACGAAGCCGAAAGTGCCGAGGCTTACGGAGCTTTTAATCTGCCCTGGTCAGATATCTGTATGATTGACAGCGTGCCGGTTATGGAAGCTTCCGAATTCATGCAGCTTCTGCCCAAATACCAGAAAAAGTAAGCTCTATAATCTATTGGCACGGTTTTACAGAAAAAAGTCCGATGAGCTGCACATTAACTGGCTCATCTTAAAATATTTATTTTGTCGTTCTCAAATATCAGAGTTTTCTATTAACATCAGGTTTTTCTATTAGCTTAATTTAATTCAGTACATCAAGTTTTTATCATTACTGTTTTCAGGTCAAGATATTCAGAAAGAGCATCAGGCCCGTTTTCTCTTCCGATCCCGCTCTCCCTGGTGCCCCCAAAAGGAACTTCAGGAGCAACCTTAAGATGCTGATTTAGCCAGATAATTCCTGCATTCAACTGTTCAAACCCGATATGCGCCTGATCCAGATTTTTTGTCCAGATAGATGCCCCAAGTCCATAACTGCTATTGTTCGCTGCTTCAATTGCTTCTTCAAGGCTTTTTACCTGGACTACAGGTAGTACCGGACCAAATACTTCTTCTTTTAAGAGCCTGGATTCCCTGGGCACATCTTTAATAAGCGTAGGCTCGAAGAAATATCCCTTGTTAAAGGCGCTGCCCTCTGGAACCCTGCCTCCTGTAATTATTCTACCTTCATCCTTTTCTTCGACCTCTCTGATAAGCTCTTTTATATATTCCCACTGCCTGTGGTTGTTAAGGGGGCCCATATCAATATTTTCATGCATCCCGTTTCCAACCCTTAAGTTCCGGATGCCTGTTTCAAGCATTTTTATGAACTTTTCAGCTATGGACTCAAAAACAAACAGCCTTTTTACAGCAGTACAGGTCTGTCCGCAATTGTAATATCTTCCCCGAAGTGCCCCTAAAACTGCATCCTCAAGGTTAGCATCATCACAGACGATCATAGGGTCACTCCCTCCAAGCTCAAGGGTTACTCTTTTCATTCTGCCGGCTGCAAGTTCGGCTATACGCTTCCCGGTCTCCACTTCTCCGGTGAAGGAGATTTTTTTTACCTTAGGGCTCTTAACGAGGGTTTCTCCCACAACCTCACCAGGACCCGTAACAATATTGAGCACCCCCGAAGGCAGCCCTGCTTCGCTCAGGATGGAAGCCAGGGTAAGGTTAGTGAGAGGAGTATTGCTTGCAGGTTTCAGGACAAGTGTGTTCCCGGATATCAGGGCAGGGCCTATCTTCCATGCCATAATAAGGGCAGGCATGTTCCAAGGAATTATGGCTGCACAGACTCCAAGAGGCTTCTTTACAGTAAAAGCATATCCGTTCTGAGGCACCGAAATGAAATCCCCATGGAAACTGCTTGCAAGTCCGCAATAATACTCAAGCACCTTTGTAAAACCTGCTATCTCGTTTTTAGCTTCGGCAAGAGTTTTTCCCTGTTCCCGGGTAAGCAGGACAGCAAGTTCATCCTTTTTCTGTCTTATAATTCCAGCAGCCCTGTAAAGAATCCCTGCTCTTTGCTGCGGAGATATGGAAGCCCAGCCGCTAAAAGCTGACGATGCAGCTTCAACAGCTATTGTAGCATCATTTTCCGTGCCTTTTGGAACCCGGTCAATACGTTCACCTGTTGCCGGGTTTATAATATCGAAAAACTCGCCGTTGCACGCTTCTACAGACTTTCCGTTAATCAACATTTTCATATCTATCAGTATTTACAAAGACCTATTTTAAGATAATAAACATTATTGCCTGAGCAAACATTATTTCCGGGGCATTAAATTCAGAATTCGATGAAAGAAAATGAAGGTGAGAATGAAATAATTTATTCATAAGATAAAAATATAAACCAATTTACAAAATATATTATCGCACTTCTGTCAGGTAAAATAAAAAATGGGGTAAAGGGGATGCCGACTACCAAGAGCCTTTGAGAAATTTCGATGCTCTCCAGAAACAGGTAAATAATCTCCAGGAACAGGTAAATAAGTATGAGTTTTCATGATTCTTCTATGACTTTGACCCTTAATGACCTTTTATGTGTATTTCGTAACCTATCCTGTCCTTTCATGTCACCTTCCGTGATATTTCGTGACTTTTCGGAAAGAATAAAATGACCTGAACTCCGAATATAGATATTATGCATGAAAAGTACACTTCAAGAGGCGGGGCTTTAGAAAGTGTACGTTAAATGATTGATTTTCAAGGGAAGAGAGCTGTGTTAGAGTATCTTCATGTAATTTTTTGGTTTATCTTTATCGAAATACTGGGCTTGATTTCCATGCCTCTTGCAGGAATAGCTGGAAACCGGCTAGCTGATAGAGGATATTCTGTAGCCAGAACCCTGGGAATAGTGCTCGTTACGTATTTTGCCTGGCTTTTTTCGTATATATGGGGGTTTAACCGAAGCACGATCCTGATCTCAGTACTTTTACTTTTCCTTATATCAATAATCGTCTATCGAAAACAAAGGACTTTACCAGAAAAGAAAATCCTGTTATCAAATGAGCTCGTATTCGCTGCAGGGTTCTTTTTTTTCCTGCTTGTACGCATATATCTCCCTGAGATTTACAGGCATGAAAAGTTTATGGATTTTGCTTTTCTGAACGCAGTAATGAGAACTTCTTCTTTTCCCCCGGCAGATCCATGGTTTGCAGGCGGCTCCCTCGATTTTTACTATTATTTCGGATACCTTTCGGTAGGAGTTCCGGGAAAACTATTTTCTGTCGAACCGTCCATGCTTTTCAATCTGGCTATTGCGCTCACTTTCGCCCTTTCCTTCAACCTTCTTTTTGGGTTTGGATATA
This sequence comes from Methanosarcina sp. UBA402, assembly GCA_002509325.1. Classification (GTDB taxonomy): domain Archaea; phylum Halobacteriota; class Methanosarcinia; order Methanosarcinales; family Methanosarcinaceae; genus Methanosarcina. The sequence goes on from DADO01000178.1 coordinate 13,206, forward strand.
ACCTTACTCATGGGAAAATCAGGTATGGAATCCTTACTGCCTTATCTGTGACCCTACTAGGAAACTTGCAGGGAATTAAAGAATTCATATCCGTATATCTTACAAAAGAGACCGTCTCAATGGGATACTACTGGAGCAGTTCGAGAATTATCCCCTACACAATAAATGAGTTCCCTTATTTCAGTTTCATACACGGTGACCTGCATTCCCACATGATTGCAATTCCTTTCCAGCTTCTGGTACTTGCTTTTCTCCTGAACATATATCTCAGGAATGACAGCAAAACGGTGTATCTAAGAAAAGGCAGCAACAGAGTTTTTGAAAGTTTTCTGGCACTTTTTGTTTTTTCAATATCTCTTGGCTTTTTATTCCCTTCCAATTCCTGGGATTTCCCGATATATTTTGGACTGGCATTTGCAGTTATTTTTGCTTTTTATTATGGGCAATATATCCGCAATAAAAGCTTATCCGGTTCCGTTACCGGATTTTTGGGGACCGTTCTTCTGGTTTCTATTCTCAGCCTTCTTCCGTATTTGCCCTTTTACCTGTCATTTAAACCACAAGCCGCAGGTGGATTTGACTTTGTTCCTCCTGAGCTTCGAACAACAGTTAAAGATTTCCTGATTCTGTTCAGCCTTTTCCTTTTTTTGACCTTTTCTTTCCTTATGACTCGTCTGGAATCCAGACGAAAAGTACAATATTCTATCCTCTGGATAGGAATAACTGTATTTCTTGCCAGAGAATGGTCGATTTCCCTGCTTGTAATTCTTCTCCCCTTACTTGCCCTTTCGCTCTATTCGTTCCTGAAAGACCTTCCTGAAAGGAGCAGCGCAGGATTCACATCTCTTCTTATAGCAACTGCTGTATTTATAGCCCTTCTATGTGAGATAGTTTTTCTAGATGACCCTATTTCAGGGAGCTTTGCCCGCATGAATACGGTTTTCAAATTTTACATGCATTTATGGATTTTCCTGGCTATTGCAGCTTCTTATTCCTTCTATCAACTTTATCTTCGTTACAGGACTAAGTCCGAAAATAGCCTTCCCTGGGGTTATGGAAAAAAAATCTGGATGGTCTCTCTTGTGCTCCTCGTACTCTCGTGCAGCGTTTTTCCTGTAGTAGCGACCTTTACGAGGATAGAGGATATGAATGCGAAACCTGCCCTTGACGGCATGGAATATATGAAAGACCTGGATAGGGGGGATTACTATGCTATAAAGTGGATACAGGAAAATATCAAAGGAACTCCGGTAATTCTTGAAGCTTCCGAAGATGACAGCAGTTATCGTTATACCTCCCGTGTTTCGGCAAATACAGGGCTTCCAACGGTTATTGGCTGGGCAAGGCATGAGCGGTTCTGGGGAAGAGACCATGACGAAATTAGAACCAGGCTTGAAGATGTAAATTCCATTTACAGTACCGGCAATAGAAAAAAAGCTCTTGAGCTTATGAATAAGTATAACATAAGTTATGTATATATCGGTCAGCTTGAACGGCAGATGTACGATATAAGGGCGGATAAGTTCGAGGACGAAACTTATTTTGAACTGGTTTACCAGGATTCAGTCCAAATATATAAAGTAAAAAAGAAATTATAAAATAAAA
>DADO01000178.1:15106-15244 GCA_002509325.1 Methanosarcina sp. UBA402
GAAATTATAAAATAAAAAAGAAATATAAAGTAAAAAGGAATTCTGAGTTTTTGGTTTTATGGAGGTCTTAAATCTAAATTATAGGAAATTTATATGAAATTCAATATATACAAAGAGTCTATCCCAAAACTCAAGATT
>DADO01000066.1 GCA_002509325.1 Methanosarcina sp. UBA402
AACATGCCTGTTATAGGTTCACTTGATAAGGCGATTGAAGATGTACCTCCCTTACCCTGAATAGATACAAAGTAACCAAAACAAATGAGTTTAAAATAAAGGAATAAAAATTAGCAAAAATTGAGAATAAATCAACGAGTAAAAATAAATTAAAGAGATTAAATAAATCAGAAATAAAAGCGGATTTATCAAAATTCCCAGTAACGAGAATTTCCCAGTAACGAGAATTTCCCAGTAATTAGAAATTCTCAGTAATATAATCCACCATTGACTCGAAAACCCGCAGACCGTCATCTGAGCCCAGAATTGATTCGGAGGCTCTTTCCGGATGGGGCATGAGACCTAAGATATTTCTTGAAGTATTTACTATTCCTGCAATATTTTCAAGAGAACCGTTGGGGTTAGCTGCGTCCGTTACCTTTCCATTTTCATCCACATAGCGGAAGACAACCTGCTCATTCTCATCAAGCTCGGCAAGGGTTTTCTCTTCGGCATAGAACTGCCCTTCCATATGGGCAATAGGCATCCTGATAACCTCGCTTTTTCTGAACTTAGAGGTAAAAGGCGTATCAGTGGTTTCTACCCTAAGGTTGGTCCAGTGGCACCGGAATTTCGGGTACTCATTAGTTGTCAGGGCTCCCTCAAGCGCCCGGGCTTCCGTGAGAATCTGGAAGCCGTTGCAGATCCCAAGGACAGGTTTGCCTTCGGCTGCAAGTTTTTTTACTGAGTTCATTATTGGAGTTCGGGCTGCAATTGCTCCTGCCCTTAAATAGTCTCCGTAGGAGAAACCTCCAGGAACGACAACTCCGTCAAAACCTGTCAGATCTTCCTGTTTGTACCAGACAGTCTCGGCATCCACGCCCACGACGTCTTTAAGGACGTGCAGAACATCCAGATCGCAGTTTGTACCTCCGAACTGAAGAATAGCAATTTTCATTTCTTTCCCTCAATCTCAAAGCTTTGGTTTTTCTGACACCTCAATCGTTTATCCACCGCAGCTCACTTAAGTTCCTTGAGCTCGATTGTATAATTGTTGACGATTGGGTTTGCAATAAGTTTCTGGCACATCTCGTCAGCTTTCTGTTCTGCAATCTCGATAGATTCGGCTTCAAACACGATTTCGTAGAGTTTTGCGGTCTTTACGCTGCTGATCTGATAGCCAAGTTGTCCGAGAGCCCTTTTTGCGGTAGTGCCTTCAGGATCGAGCATACCTGCTTTCTGTTCAATTCTAACTGTTGCCTGGTACTGCATCTTTATAAGCCTCAATTAATTTTGAGATTAACCGAAAATCCCCCGTTTCTCGGAGTTACGTCCTGGGCGTTAGCTATTTTAACTCGTCTTGCCATCGCCGATTTCAAGGGGAATAAGAATAAATTCTATTTAATCTTATGGGTCTTAGCCCGCTTTAGATGCCAGCTGGCTGGGTGCTAAAAATAGAGACTGGATTAAGGTCTGAATATTTACTGTTTTTTAACCTTAATCCCAATTTTCAGGCTTAATTTCCTTTATTTATCAGGGTTAATTTCCTTCCCTGCATTTTATTAAGCTCTTCCAGATTGTTAAGAATTATTGCAACAGATGGGTGTTGCGGGCCCAGCACATTTTCACTAATTTTAAGAGAGCGCATATAAAGTGGGAGGGCTTTTTCATAATCTCCTGTATTTCTATAGAGTTCCGCCAGATTGTTCAGGGTTGTTGCAACAAATGGGTGTTGCGGGCCCAGTAGACTTTCACTGGTTTCAAGTGACTGGTTATAAAGTGGAAGGGCTTTTTCATAATCTCCCATAATACTATAAAGCCCTGCCAGATTGTTCAGGGTTGTTGCTACATAAGGATGTTTAGGCCCAAACACAGTTTCACGGATTTTAAGTGACCGCGTATAAAGTGGGAGGGCTTTTTCGTAGTCTCCCATATTATAGTAGAGTGCTGCCAGGTTATTCAGGGTCGCTGCAACAGACGGGTGTTGCGGGCCCAGCACATTTTCACTGATCTTAAGATCCCGCATATAAAGTGGGAGGGCTTCTTCATAACATCCCAGACTTTCGTAAAGCAGTGCCAGGTTATTCAGGGTTGTTGCAACATAAGGGTGTTGCGGGCCCAGTGAAGTTTCACGAATTTCAAGTGTCCGTTTATAAAGTAGGAGTGCTTTTTCATATTCTCCCATGTTTTTATAGAGTTCTGCCAGATTGTTAAGGATTGTTGCAACAGATGGGTGTTGCGGGCCCAGCACATTTTCACTAATTTCAAATGACTGTATATAAAGTGGGAGTGCTTTTTCATAGTCTCCTGTATTTCCATAGAGTTCCGCCAGATTATTCAGGGTTGGGACAACAGATGGATGCTTTGGTCCCAGTACACTTTCACTGATTTGCAGACCCCGCTTATAAAATAAGATTGCTTTTTCATTATCTCCCATATTTTTATAGAATTCAGCCAGATTATTCAGGGTTGTTGCAACATAATCTCCCATATTTTCATAAAGTCCTGCTAGGTTGTTCAGGGTTGCTGCAACAGACGGGTGTTGCGGGCCCAGCACCTTTTCACGAATTTCAAGTGACTGCATATAAAGTGAAAGTGCTTTCTCATAATCTCCCTTACTTTCATAGAGTTTTGCCAGGTTGTTCAGGGTTGTTGCAACAGATGAGTTCTCCTGCCCGAGTTTTTCTTTAAGAATAATCAGCATTTCCTCATACATAGGAACAATTAATTGCCAGAATGCTGCTCTGTAGAATGGTTCAGAGACAGAAATAAACCAGTTAAACAGGTTTTCAGCTTCGAAAACTTCTTTTGCATGATAGAAAGCTTCTATTAGAGCGATTTCGTGTTTCTGTGAAATTGCCTCAATTTCAAGACCTTCTAATTTCTTGCTGTAGTGCTCAAGTAAAAACTGATGAACAGTTTTTCGATCCACAGCATTCTGGGATTCTTGAAGGTTTTTTCTCATCAACGCGTGGATTGAGTATCTTTCTACAGCATCTTTTTTGAAAAAGGAAAACTTAGCCAGCTCGGAAAATGCAGCTGTAGAGTATTCAGCGTTAGTTACAGGGCATTCAGTATTAGTTACAAGGTATTCAGCGCTAGTTACAGGGTATTCAGAGCTAGTTACAGGGTATTCAGTGTTAGTTTCAGATCCAGTATCAAACTCTGCCATAAATGTTTTGAGCAGGTCCTGGTCCAAGAAGTTAGGCACAGAAAATATTTTGAGTGCTCGAATTTCATTATCAATCAGGCAATTCATAAATTTTTTGAAGATTTCAGGCTGTGTTTTTCCAAAATCTTCTGGAATTGGCTGTCTTTTTTTGAAGGCCTTTATCATTTCATAGGTATCAACAGACAAGTTCAGATAGAAAGGAATGCCTTCACTGGCTTTGACAATTACATCCCGAACGTCTTTATTTTCAATGCCACAGTCTTCTAAGAATTCGTCAGAATAACTTTCTGAAAGCTCATCTACTTGGTGCTGTTCCAGAGGCATTTCCCAATCAGGATCACACCCGGAATCCCAAGGAGGCTTTTCTCTCCCGCAGATTACCCATGAAAGCCCTGGCATGTTAGGGATAACTTTATCCCTTATCCATTTGTCCTTTTCATGGAAATTACCTTTATTTCTTTGGCTTTCCCAGGGAGCTTCATTAGTATTGATAAAAATGTAAACTTTCGGAGTTTTGCCTAAATATTCAAAAAAATCAGTGGCAAAAATTCCTGGCAGGAGTTCTTCGATCTTGTCTGGTTCTAATGATTCAATTTTATTAATATCAATATGGTGTAAACTGCATAATTTTCTAAAACTTTCCGAGGCTTTGTTTAAGATTTCCCATGCTAATACAGTTCTTCCGGTGGTTTCAAGAACATTTATTATTTTATCTAAAAATTCCCCTTCATTGCTAAGTAGCTAACCCTGTTTTTGGAGCGAAATTTCTGGGTAAAGCTTTTTCCAGTAAATCGCATGAACAGCATTAAAAAGGTAGAAATTTGCACCACATTTTTCCTGAATTTTGTTTCGTAAATTTATGAGAAACGTATCTGTATCCCTATGAGATTTTATATCGAAATCGATGGATGCCCAGATTATTTCAGGATATTCTTCATCCAGTATACTTTGAAGTTCTTTTTGCAACCTGCTTTTTCCAATACCTGAAATTCCATGATAAAGTAAGACATTGTATTCTTTGTTTACCGAATTCTTGATATTGTCCCTGAAAGCCTGAATACAGGCTTTCCTATCAACAAATACCCTTTCTTTTCCAAAGTTTGTTGTAGGGCAAGTTGACATCTAATCCCTCCTAAGTCCATTTCTGGCTGATTTTAAAAATAATAACTCATAAACTTGTTTTAAAGTCACCCTATATTAGGCTACCTAAAATATTCGGGAGTAGCCTATAATTAGAGAACTAATTTTTTTAAACGTCTGGGTATAGACAGATCTCTTAGAGCCTTTCTTAAAATTTGAACCATTTTTATAATTGGATAACAGGAAACGTCAAAAATGGGATTTTTTAAAATTTGTAACTCTTATAATTCCAAATTTATAATTCTAACTTTTTTTGAATTTATAATTATAACTTCTTTTAAATTTATAATTATAACTTCTTTTAAATTTATAATTCTCACTATTCTCAAATTTACAATTTTTGCCATTATTTAACTATCAGTTCTTAATATTCCAGGTTTTGTGCTCCAGTTAAACCTGACTTTGACAGTAAGATA
>DADO01000104.1 GCA_002509325.1 Methanosarcina sp. UBA402
AAAATAGAGAATTGAAATTAAAAATTAGATAATAAAGAATAGCAGAGAAGGTTTAATCCATGTACACGGTATGCAGAGTTTCATAGATAGGCCCTTTTGGAGTCAATGTGCTTTTCTTTAAAAGTACTTTATTTACCCACATAGTACCAAGTTCTATATCCTTTAATTCTTCTACTGTATTTATGAAAGCGTTTTTCTGATCTTTCTTGAGAAATTTCACTCTGGCAAGAGTGGCATGGGCAGTAAATTTTCTATCATTTTTTTCGAATTTGAAAGGCTCCAATAAACTCTCTATGTTTTCATGTAACTCTTTAAAATTTCCGGTTGCCCCAAGCCAAAGGACTCTGGGATTAGAAAGTTTGGGGAAAACTCCAAGTTTTTCTACTTTTGCTTCGAAAGGTTCGCATGTAATGGAATCCAGAGCTGCGGAAAGCGAGAGGATCCTTGATTCGTCCACATCTCCCAGGAATTTTAAAGTTATGTGAACGAGCTCAGGGTTAACAAACTTCAGATCAAAGCCAGAGAATCTATCCTGAAGCTCCCGAATCATCTCCGTAAAACCCGGGTCTAATTCCACTGCTATAAATGTCCTGATCAAAGCTTTCACCAATCTTAATTGAAAAAAGAACCAGAAAAATCTTCCTGTGAACTTTCTCTTGGGAAGATTGAATATAGGCACCGTTTTCACGCACCATTTTCAGAAGAATTGTAAACCCCCTGAAGGACCTCAGAAAAATAAACGAGATAAAAAATACAAAAAGCAGAAGAGAAAAAGTACAAAAAGCAGAAGAGAAAAAACGTAAAAAGGTAAGAGAGAAAAAACGTAAAAAGGTAAGAGAGAAAAAAGTACAAAAAGCAGAAGAGAAAAAACGTAAAAAGGTAAGAGAGAAAAAAGTATAAAAAAGACAGAAGAGAAAAAGTACAAAAAAGCAGAAGAGAAAAAGAAATCAAAAGGCAGGAAGGCTTTGTAGAAAACCTACTTTAATCAGCTTCAATAGACTCTGAAATAAATAAGTAAAAATATATCAGGCAATTCAGTTCAAATATGGAAAACTCGTTATCTCAGAGGATTTCTACAGAGCCGCAGGAAGTAACAAAAGAGGATAGAAAAGAAGCAGGGAGAATGCAATTATATGGCAGATAAGTACTCGGAGATTAATAAGCTTAAGTATTTATAAATTTGGCTTCAATGTTAACCTGAGGAAGATTATGCTAATCCAGAAAGAAACGCTAAGTTAAAAAATAATAACAATAATTTAAGAAAAACAATATTAGTTCAAAAGAAATAGAACTAACTTTAAAAACGAAAATTAGGACCTTAAATAGGTTGCTGCAAAAAGAAAAAGCGATGGATCACATGGACAGAGCACGTATAATTGCAGAAACGACAGCCAGAATTTCCAGAGAACTGAATGCTGCCGCAATTATGGTTTCCGGGGAGTTGAGTTTTGAAGGGATTGAAACAGGGGGAATTCCGGTTTATTACATCTCTATGCGCCCGAAAAGCATAATAGACCATCTGGTATCCACTGGAAAGGATGGGAAGACCCCTCTAAAGGAACTCGGCGCACAGATAAACCGGGAAGTCTCAGGTAATTCCGACCACCTTCAACAAGCTGCAGCTATAGAGTACGTGCTAGGAGAGCTGAAAAATGGGATTATTGTAGGCGTAGTCGAAACTCGCGGCTCAAGCTCGATTATTGTACATAACCTCGATGATAACCCTCTTGTAAAAGCCATGAAAGAATGCCAGGAAAGAATAAAGCCGGAAGTTATGAGTGCAATTATGAAAATTTCTTTTGATATCGTTCTGACAGGCAGGGAAGGCAAGAAAATAGGAGCTGCCTTCATTGTAGGTGATTCCGAAGAGGTTCTGAAACGTTCTCACCAGATAATACTTAATCCTTACGCAGGTCATGATGAAATCTACCGTGATGTCCTTGACAAAAGAAACTGGGAATCCATAAAAGAATTTGCGCAACTTGACGGAGTTTTTGTGGTAGATGAAAGAGGTATTATCCAGGCAGCAGGGCGCTACCTTGACGTTGATGGGAGAAATATAGATATTGAAAAGGGCCTGGGGGGCAGGCATGTTTCAGCCGCCGCAATTAGCAGAGATACGGTTGCAATTGCGATTACGGTATCGGAGTCGGGTGGAGTTCTCCGGGTTTATAAGGATGCAAAAGAAACAATCTGCATAGAGTGCATGAATCCCGCAGTAAGGTATTTCTGATTCTGAGAACCATATATTATCTGATCCTGAGAACCATATATTTTTCCTGAAAACCAAATTTTTAATTGCATGTCAGAAGTGTTAAATTGAAGACTTTTTAAGATCAGGGGCTTTCGACAGAGTGTGTAAGAATAAGCGCAGCACATACACTAATAAATGAAGGAAATAGATTTTTAGTATGCAGGGAAAACAGAGTTTCAATATGCAGGGAAAAATAGATTTTTAATATGTGGGAATTTAAGGAAGTGGGGTAATTTCATGAGAAGACAACTTTTTTACATCCCTTTCAGTCTAACACTGCTGTTTCTTTTTATCCTTATTCTGATTTTAGGGTTTAGTTTTCTGTTTTTTGGAGTAGTAATTTCCGCATTTACGAAAATCGGGTTCTCGGTAGGAGATGCGCTCCTTATCCTGATACTGTCTCTCCTTGGAAGCGGCATCAATATCCCTTTGATGACCCTCAGGTCCGATACTCCAATAGTTAAAGAGAGTTATATCCGTATTTTTGGCGTATCTTACAGAGTTCCAGTCCAGCGCGTTATAAGAAATGAAACGACAATTGCTGTCAACGTAGGAGGGGCAGTTGTTCCGGTTCTAATTTCAGCTTACCTCCTTACAAGATTCCCTTGTTCTCTCCTGTTTGCAGGAGCCGGCATTTTAATAGTTACGATTATAACTCATTCCATAGCAAGGCCAATTCGCGGGATAGGTATTGCAACTCCAGCTCTGGTTCCGCCCCTTGCAGCTACCCTTGCTGCGGTCCTTCTGACATCGGTTATTCAGATTCCGGGTTGCCCGGTTGACCAGTGTCGTGTTGTTACCGCCTATGCAGGAGGAGTACTCGGAACTCTTATAGGCGCTGATCTCCTTAACCTGAAAAAGATCAAGAACCTGGGAGCTCCAATTGCAAGCATAGGAGGAGCAGGAACCTTTGATGGAATCTTTTTAAGCGGCCTCATTGCCCTCCTTCTGATTTAACAAAATAATTAAAACAATTAAAACAATTAAAACAATTACACAGATAAAACAGTTAAAACAATTACACAGATAAAAAAAGGCGGCTAGAAGGTTAAAAACATACAGAGGATTAAAAACATACAAAAAACCGGAAAAAAAAAGGAAGAGAAAAAGAGGAAGTTAAAAGTGATTATTTCTTTTAATCCCACTTCCAGGGATAGTTCTCTTAATCCCTCCTTTTTAGAAGAGCCTGGCATAGAACGATCCCGAGAGCTCCTGCAAGTATTTCGAAGCCAGGAGTTCCTGCAAACATTTTGAGACCAGGAGTTTTTAAGGAAGCTTCTACGCTGGTGTTTTCTTCAGGATGGTTATTACTGCTTTTCGAATCGTCAATATTATTCTGGACAAGAGGAACAGAGGATGCAGACTCATTAGAGACAGTCTCAGAATCATTGGTATTAAGTACTGTTTCTGTAACGTTTGTCTTTTTTGCCCCTTTTGCAGAAGTCATGTTTTCTTTGGGCCCTGAAGCATTTTTATCCTCTACAGTAACTTCGGTTGCTGGGTAGATGATGTAGCCTTCCCGAGATGTACTGCCTTTCCCCTCATCTGAGGTCTGGAAATACCACGAATCGGTAAAATAGGTCTTTTTGTCTTTCTTCAGATTAAGGTTGATGGACTTTGAGTTTGCGAGTACTATCTCATCCTTTGAAGCTTTTTTTACCTTAAACCCTTGATATTCATCTCCTTGTTTGATAACCTGGATGTCATCTTTGTCAATAAGCCAGGTGTACTTGAAGACAGCAAAAGAATCAGTAGCACTCGTGAATATAGAGTCTACATAGGTGATAAAGTAGAGCTGGTCTTTTCCTTCCCCAAAGTCTGCAGTCGCGGTAAATGTCTGGCTTTCAACCGTCTTATCAGCTTTCACAATTCCGGACTCGAGCTCTTGATCGTTTTTAAACAAGGAGAACCAGACCTTATTGCCTTCAGTGTCAATCTGGTTAACGGTAAGAGAATAATTTTTCCCGAGTTCCCAGGTCTCACCGATTTTCAACTCTTTTTTATCACTGCTTTTCTGGTTGATGACAGTGTTTGCAAGCTGCCTTGCATCATTTTCAACGGCAACATATGGCTTTCCGAACCATGGAAGTCTATAATAAAACATTCCTCCTAGCTGCTCAGGAGTTGTATTGGCATTCAGTTCAAGGCCGGATACAAGTGTGTATTTGTTGGAATATGGTCTTGTAGAATATACAAGCTCCCCTTCACCTATAACGTGATTTCCGGGGTTATTTTTTCCAAGTTCGTCCTTGCCATCTTTTTCAATATACTGTAAACGTTCTCCCGACCATTTCTCGGAAGCTACGAAATCCTTGTGTTTGTTAATGAGATAGTTAAAGCCGCCAAAGGTGGCAGCATTCCAGTAGAATTCATCGGATGAAGTTTCACCGGTATCGAAGGTAAGCCCTCTGATCTCAGGTGCGGCATGGCACAGGGAGGGAAGCAGCAAACAAATCGTAAATGCAGCAAAAAGTGAATAAAAATTTTTTTGGGTACACAGGTTCATGAATATCACCATTCATTTCCGTTAGTTCAGTCTATCAAATCACACTAGCAGAAGAAACGAAAGTAATTTTGTTACCAATTAATCTAAAAGTAATAACAAATATAAATAATTAGTTAATTACTTTTACTAATTGTAACTGATGAATGTAAACGTAGTATAATATCAAACATAAATAGTAGGAAGTAAAAAGTAATCCAGCTTACCAGGAGAAAGATAGAGCAGAAGGCATTGAAAACAAAAAAGAGACAAAAAAGATAGATGAAGAAGGATAAAAGAGACAAAAAAGATAGATGAAGAAGGACAAAAGAGACAAAAAAGATAGATGAAGAAGGATAAAAGAGACAAAAAAGATAGATGAAGAAGGATAAAAAGAGACAAAAAAGATAGATGAAGAAGGATAAAAGAGACAAAAAGATGGATGAAGAAGGATAAAAGAGACAAAAAGAAGAGATAAAAAAGTCTGCAATAGAAGATAAGGGCTCAGATATAATCAGCCTTTACCTTGCGGCCCTTACCTTGAAATAGAATTGATTTTCCAGCCTGATACTGAATCAGCCCTTCACCTTGAAACGGAGCAGAGCTGCGATTCCTCCTAATTTATCAAGCTTTTCTCCGGGCTCAAAAGCCGTGCTGAAAACAACGACCTTTCCCTGAGCCTGTTCGACTTTCCTGAGGAGTTTATCGATATCCTCCCCTTTTTCCCGCCCTTCCCGCAGGGTTTCATCAGCAACAAGCAGGGTTTCGATAGCCCCGTAATCAAGAGCATTCTTAACATCGGCCAGCCCATAGGCAGCCTTGCCGTTCATTGAGATTTCACGAATAAGGTCTTCCATTAAGGTTGATTCGCGGGCTATACGAGATTCCTGCATTATGCGGTCCACTGCGCCTCTACGGAGAACTTCCTGAAAGCCGGACATTCCTATCATGGAGGTGTCTTCGATCAGGGCTTTTGAAGCCATAGCAGGTTCGATTTCTTGGAAATATTTAAAGAAATCCTCTTTAGTAAACCCTGGTCCGGCAATAACTATAGACGCTTCCTCAGGAACAGCATGCCTTAGCTGTTCTATAATTTCCCTGAAAAACTCATTCCTCAAACTAGTCTCTCGCTTTCCTGAGGACTGCCGGATATGAGAATAGATCTCTATACCGTAGTGATGCACAAAGCCAATATCGGCATCACCTTCTTCTATTGCGATCATAACGACTTTTGGGCGCTTCGAAGCTTCTTCAGCGTCCTCGATTCGCTGGAACTGGTCATTTTTCCAGCGTTCCTTGATGATGGAAAGATTGGTCCCGATCTCGACATTGAGGGTATGATAGGAGCCTACGTCAATCCCATGCTCTATCACCCCATGTATCCGCAGACGGTTCGCAAACTTGTGAAACTCGAGTCCCTCAACCCTGATTCCAAGCCTGACCGTTACTTTCTCAACCTTTTCAGGGCGGATTTTATCACTCGCCGTATCGGCTTTCCGTCTGGTTACCGCAAAAACCAGATCCCCTTTTTCGATTATATATTTCAGGTGCCAGAGATCGTCGAGGGTTTCAGCTGTTATTGCAATCTCCCCTTCCCTCCCCTTAAGGGAACGCTTTGTAACCCTCATTCTTTTTTCACTCCGCCCATTTCAACTCCCTCTTCACTTCCTTCTCCGGGTCTCTTTTTAATTTTCGATTCAGATTGCTCCTTAATATCTCCTCCAGGATTCTTTCCGATTTTTTCTCCAAATTCCTCTTCAAATTCCCCTTCAAATTCGTCTTCAAATTCCTTTTCGAACTCCTCTTCAGTTTCTTCTCCAAATTCCTCTTCAAATTCCCCTTCAGTTTTTTCTCCAAGTTCCTTTTCGGACTCCTCTTCAATTTCCTGCCCCTGGTCCTCAGGTTCGGTCTCTACATCTGAGGTTCCGTATTCTCCTCCGTGCTCGCCTCTTTTTCCCTTCCTTTCAGGCTTCTGGCTCCTTAAGTCAGATTCTCCGGGTGGAACCATCATGGCTACCTGATCAGGAGAAGCGATCTGCTTTACAAAACGGGGGTCATTGAGTTCATCCGCATAAATCCTGTAGATCTTTTTAGAAATATCATTCTGATTGAAAATGCCCGGAGTTATTTCGAGGATATAATCCCCATGCTTCCGGACAGCAGAAACAGGTCCGCCTATAACTCTTGTCTCTCCTTTGAGCTGAAGCCCAACTGCAACGCCGAGAGGGACGTCTTTAAAGTAATTGCGCTCTCCACGGATGATAAAAGACCCTTTTTTTACATACTCTCCTGATTCCGGGGTCTTTGAGACCTGCTCGGCTTTTACCCAGTAGCAGTCCCCGCTGAAATGTCCGGCTTTCCAGAGGCTGGAATATGAAACTGCAAACTGCGCGGTCTCCTGCAGAGTAGATTCGGGAACCTCTTCTCCGCCTGTTTTGATAACGGTTAGAGGAGCACCCGGTGCCTGGGTGTGGAAGACAAGATCTCTCTTTTCCATGTATTTTTTGAAAACTTCCTCATTGGTGTCTGCATCCCTGCCTCCCACAACAAGGAAGCCGTCCGAAGATACAAACCATCTGAACCTGTCATACCAGTGCCTTTTCCTGTATGCCTTAAGCTTCTTCCCCGCCCTTGGAGTTTTTGCCACAGCCTTTTTCTCCATAGCCTTCCTGGTATTATCAATAGCTTTCAGAGCGCCTTCTTTTTTCTTGTTAAATTTCTTAACTTTCTCGTAGTATTCCTGAGCATTCTGCGGCACCGTCTTTCGGATATCAAGATTGACATTCTTCCCGTCAAGCCCTACAGTTATAGTTCCAGTCCTGGGGTCGATATTTGTGATTTTTTGCGCAGCAGGCACAGTCATTTTTGCCTGTTTCAGAATGGAGCGGATTTCGTCCCAGGAATAACCCTTTGCCCTTGCGCCGTTGAGCACGGAAAAAAGTTCTTCGATAACCTGATAATTTGCATAGACTGTCTCAGCAATGACATTACTTTTCTCGATTTCCTTTTCGAACTTCTTAAGGCTCTCTTCCTGCTGGAGAAGACGCCGTTCGTAAACGCCAAGAGTTTTCTCCTTTTTCTGAGCCTCTTTTACCTTTTCGACCTGTTCAAGCGCCTTTTTCCCAAAGAACTCGTCAAGTGCCGTATTAAAGGAATCGAAATATTCTTTTTCAAATCCGGAATAGCGAATAAGGTCAAAAGGAAGCACATCAAAAGTTTCCAGCTTTCCGTTAATTTCCTTTTTCACATGCTGAGACCTGATTTTTGGAGCCTCAACTTCGACCCCGGTTTCAGGTTCAAGTCCGGCTTCAGGTTTAAGTCCGGCTTCAGGTTTAAGTCCGGTTTCGAGTTTAATCTCGGCTTCGGGTTTGAGCCCGGCTTCAACCTCGATTTCTCCAGCGCATTTGCCTTCTGTACCTTCTGTTTCTGCCCTGAACAGCGGGGAAAAAAGGTCATGCATTGCATTGCAGAGTCTGGATGCATCCTCTTCGGTTGCTTCCTTTGAAGGCTTTGATTTATCAACTCCCGCCCTTGCACAGACTTCTTCTGCCAAAACGCCTCCGAGATTGAACCTTGTGGCAATTGTCCTCACAATATCAGCTTTAGAACTGAAAAAAGCCTCCATAAGGTCTGAGACCTTAGCCTTGATAGGGCTCAATTGCGCCTCTGGCAGTTCGTAAATCTCTCCGCTCCGAAGCCGCCTGTCCTTAAGGGTCACAGGGTTCATAGGCAGGATAATCCTGTTTTCCGAATCGACAATAAGCACGTTCCCAGGGGCAAACAGCTCCACAATAAGAGTATTCTGGACTCCCCCTCTCTCGACCCCGATTTTTACTATCCTGTCAAAATCGTGCTGCTCCACAGATACAATCCTGCCTCCCATCAGGTATTTTCTAAGCAGCATTGGAAAAGCCTGGGGAAGCTTTGGGCTTGCCCGGAGGTATTTGCTAAGATGTATGCGCTTCCCAGCCTCAATAACCAGGTTGTCCCTGCCCTGGTGAAAAATGTAAAGATTGATGCGAATTTCCTCATTAGCTGGCTGGTAAATCTTCCCGATCTTCGCATCAATTATGGACTTCGGCCCTGCTGACAGTTCGGCAACCACTGCCGCAACGTCGGCACTTGACATATCCTGCTTCATGAATTGGATATAATAGAGGCTTTTCGTATAAGTGTTACTGTAAAATTCTTTTTACAACTAATCACGCTTCGGCGACTTACGAACACTTTGAACCTTCGGGCTTTACTCTATAATTAAGACTAGGATAGTCAGGGCGTTAGTTGTAAGGAAGTTAAGAGGAAGAAAGTTATAATTCCCTCAAAAGGCGAAACCCTAGATTGGCGAAACAACTCTCAGGTTCGCGCTTGAAGCGGCCAGCTGAACGGCAGAAATTGGGATCACAGAGCCAGCTACACCCGCGAGAAACCCGATTGGAGCTACTTCCGTCTTCCCACGCACTCCCATCCGAGGGAGCACCATTGTAATTCTCATGCCAATCATCCTGCACCCATTCCCAAACATTCCCATGTATGTCATAAAGTCCCCAGGGGTTTGGCTTCTTCTGGCCAATTACGTGAGTTTTACCGCCTGAATTTCCAACATGCCAGGTGTATTCATTGAGTTTTGACTCATCCTCACCAAAGAAACACCTTGTTTGTGTGCCGGCCCGGCAGGCATACTCCCATTCGGCTTCTGAAGGTAGGCGGTATTTATCAGTTCCTTCTTTTTCATTCAGCTTTTTGATAAACTCCTGAGCGTCTTCCCAGGAAATCATCTCAACTGGCCGATCTTCACCCTTAAAGTGTGAAGGATTATTTTCCATTATTTTTTTCCACTGTTTTTGCGTGACAGCCGATCTACCCAGGTAAAAAGAGCTTTGAATTGTAACTTTGTGGGTTGGAGATTCGTAATCCGATCTGTCCTTTTCTTCAGAAGGTGCTCCCATCTCGAATTCCCCTGCCGGAATCAATACTAATTGCATATCTGTAGAAGGACTGGTAAAGATTTCAGTATCGTCCAGATTATCTGCCAGCGTGAGGACAGATGATTCTTCAGTTTCCTCTCCAGTTTCTTCTTTTTTCAGATAGTATCGAATTGTATTAATGTAGTTCTTAATATTGAATTTATTTCCCACAAACCCACCCCATAAGATACTTCATTGATTTGTTAATTTTTGTTTCTCAGCCTAAATTTGCCAGTTTTTGTTTCTCAGCTTCAATTTGTCAGTTTTTGTTTCTCAGCTTCAATTTATTAATTATTCGTTCTGAACTTTTAATTTCAGTAGTTCGCTAAAATC
>DADO01000033.1:0-3285 GCA_002509325.1 Methanosarcina sp. UBA402
GTTTTCACAATATATATAGGTATCGGAAAACATCATTTAAGAAAAAGTAAAAAATTAGTGAACTACTGAAATTGTCATTGCTTTATTTTAAAAGAACGTTCTCCACTTTAAAATATCAATCTTCACCTTAGAAAACCATCAAAATGGCCCCCGTGATCCCTACCATAACAAACAGTCTGAGAGTCTGGGAAATCAGAATGGCTTTAATTCCTATCCTGGGGCCGAAGATTCCTATGTAATGAGGGATATAGATCCTCAGAGTTCCAAGGCTTGTCACAATATTGCCTATCAGCAGGATAATTATGACTTCTATGCCGCTTAAAATTCCCTGCTCCATGAGGCTTGCCGAAAGAGTGTAGGCTGCAAGGCGGCTTGCAAAAAGAGCTGCAATTATCGGGAGTCCTTCTACAGGCACTGGCAGGTACTCCGAGATAGGCTTGAGATATGAGCCAAGGGAATCAAATACCCCCAGGTCCGTCAAAATAAAAACCAGAACTGTTACAGGCACCATCACTTTGAAAATTCTAATTATGGTTTTTCTCGAATTTTTCAAGCTTTCTTTAAAAGTTGTGTTAAATCCGGGGGATTTTCTTTTCTCAAAATCTTCAAAATGTATATTTTCTCCTTCAAGCAGGAAATGCCCGGCAATAATTACTATCAGGGTTTTTGCAAGCCCTACGAGAGTAATTAGCCCCACGTAGATAATTCCGGTTGTCCCAAGTAGGGGGACAAGTATCGGAATCATAGTCCTCCAGTGCATAACAATTGCCGGAAAGGAGTTCAAAACCGAAGCTATGATCAGTTCTTTTTCTTTTATCATTCCTCCATCATACATGCTTTTAAGTGAAGCATTAGCCGAAGATGTGGACGCAAAAGCCGTAAGGAAGCCCACTCCACATTCTTTTCTGAGGTGGGCATAGTTTGTAATCGGACTTACCAGAAAATCAAATTTGTAGAACCAGCCAAGGCTTACAAAAAGTTCTGCAAGAACAACTCCCAGGATTATTGAGGGACATGTTTTTAAAAAATATTCAGTTGAGTGTATAATGGTGTCTAGTAACATTTAGTGATAGTTACGTAATAAACTTTATTAATTTATCGAAATAAATTCATAATTATTTCTTTAACTGATAGATCTTTAACCAGTAGATCTTCGGCTAATAAATCTTCAATCAGCAAATCTCAACGATGTAGCAGAATCAATTAAGATTCTGCTTTAATTTGTTCAGCTTTTCAAAAACCCAACAAAAACCCAAAACTGATATCCACAAAGAAATTCTCTTAAGCAATGATAACCAATTACAAGTGGATGCTGGGGAAAACAAAGAGATACCTTGAGGTTACGAGAGTCTTTTTAAAATACAACCTTATTCCTGAACTCTACCGGGATCTGCGCACCGACTATATTTCAAATCCTGAGTGCACCTGTGATTTTGATCTCGAAATCAGGCAGACAGCCGTGAAACTCAGGCAGGCTTTCGAAGAGCTCGGGCCGACTTTTATCAAAATGGGACAGACCATGAGCAAGCGGCCTGATCTAGTTCCTCAGCCTTATGTCGTAGAAATGGCAAACCTTCAGGATAAGGTTAAGCCTGTACCTTTTGAAGAAATGGCTGAATCCCTTGATCTTGCCTGTGTTTGCGAATATCAGACACGTGCCGAGAGGAATAGGAAAAAAACGAAAGAAGAGCTTAAGGCATCACGGGAAAGAAAAGCAAAAGCATTTATTGAAATTTTTGGCAGCTTTGATCCAAACCCCATTGCCTGTGGCTCGATTGCGCAAGTTTACAAAGGAACTCTGGAAGGTAAACCGGTTGCTGTAAAGATCCTTCGCCCGAACCTTATTGATACTATAAATATTGACCTTTCTATCCTGGACGATTTCAAGCCTGTTATGCGAAAGGTGCTCGGCCTAGGGAGTAATTTTGATATTGATGCTTTCTTGCTGGAGATCCGGGAAATGCTTACCCGCGAGGTTGACCTGAGAACCGAAGCCGTCAACATGCGGCGTTTTGAGGACAATTTCAAGAACGTGAAAAACGTGGCTGTGCCCAAAATCTATTCCGACTACTGTTCAGCCAATGTCCTTACAATGGAGTTTATCCAGGGTATCCAGATTAAGGACATAATTGGCATGCCTGTGCCTCAGAGCAAGAAATCGGAATATACACGCACCATCACCAAAAGCTACCTTAAACAGGTTTATATTGACGGCTTTTACCATGCTGACCCTCATGGGGGCAATATGCTGGTTCAGGAAAACGATACGATTGCCTTCATCGATTTCGGGGCAGTTGGCAGCATCGATGAGGAACTCCAAAAGCACATGCTGGAGTTTTATTACGCCATCAATAATAGAGATGTGGAAGGGGCAACTCAGGGTTTCCTGAAAATCGGGGGGGCAGACGCACAGGGTGTGGATATTCACAGGCTCAGGAAAGATATGGACAGCCTGATCACAAACCAGAACTACGGGCTTGAAGGCAGGCAGAGTGACAATTACGCCAAGCTCGGCTTGAAGTATGATATCCAGCTGCCAGGGGAGTTTTCGACTCTTCAGAGGGCGATCTTGCTTATAGAAGGCGTCTGCCTGGAACTGGACCCGAGATATAACATTAAAACCATTGCTATCCCTGTGCTTATGGACGCTTATAAAAAGCTTAATGCTCCAAAAGGACCCTCTCTTCATATTGAGTTTTCCACGGAGCCCGTGGACGAAAAGACTGAATTGAGAGCTGCAATTCGGGAAGTTGCCGATAAAATGGAAGGATTGGGGGATCAGTTTCTCTCCTTAAAACTGGAAGAAAACAGGAAAACTATTTTTTCAAAAGAACTCTACCTGGCTGTCCTGCTTATTGTCTCGACCTATATTCTGTTAAACGGAGGGGTTTTTTCCTGGGTTGGTTTGGCTGGCTTTGCCGGATCAATCTTGATAGTCCTCCTTTCTATAATTCGGAATGACTGAGTGAATATTTAATAGCAAAGCTGCTTAATGAATGAGAATCTAAACTGACATACAATATAACAGATATTAACAGATATAATTATATCAAAATCAAAATAGACTAAATTAATATAAAAACCAAAATAGGAAATAATATCAAAATCAAAATAACAAAATTAATTAAAAATCAAATTGGGTAATAATATAAAAGTAAAAATAGGTAATTATAGAAGTATAATAAATAGAATTAACATAAAAACAAAACAGACAAAATTAAATTAAATTAAATTAAATTAAATTCATTGGTCATAGGTTAAGGAATTCTCTTGCCCGAAAGCTAT
>DADO01000033.1:3470-7505 GCA_002509325.1 Methanosarcina sp. UBA402
CCTATCTTAAATTTTGGTCAATTTACATGAAATCGATACCTTGTTCCAGCCTACAATAGAATCAAATATCTGACAACTGTTGTGGAAATGGAGGTAATTATCACGATTCATCACTTAACCGAAGACGCATGAAATTAAATTAAATTAAATTAAATTAAATTAAATTCAGGATTCATTAACGGGGGGCTGAATTCCTGGCACATGAAACCTTAAAAATTGAAGGCATGGAATGTGACCACTGTGTTTTAAGAGTTGGAAGAGCGATTGCTTCCGTGCAGGGCGTAACTGAGGTTGATATAAATCTGGAAACAAAAGAAGCAGTTGTGGATTTCGAGGAGACCAAAACTGATATTAAAAAAATCAAGGCTGTTGTTCGGGAAGCAGGGTATGAGCCCTTGTGATTTGGCTTTCATTTATGACAATGATCTAACAGTAATCTTTGACAGGTTTAAACTTGACATATACAAAAAGAATTCAAGAAGGCTGAATAGCCATTTCAAAAGCAAATGGCATTAAGAGTTTAGTTTGGGGTTATTATGGTAGACAACAGAACCGTTATAATCGGCTTATTGGTTGTGGTGATAATAATACTTCTCGCTTTTCTGGGCTTAAGGCCAGTGATGTATGATTCGACCTACGGTCCAAGTGGCTACCAGCCTGGGCATATGGGACCAGGTATGATGCACAATCCAGCCTATAACTATAGCTATGGTTCCGGAATGATGGGGGATATGATGGCTCTGTATTATCCGGGAGCTACGCCTATAAATCAAGAAGAAGCCAGGCAAAAAATGGAGGATTTTGCCAAACAATACGGGTCAAATCTGGAAGTAGATGATTTCATGGCTTTCAGCAGCAATTACTATGCTGTTCTGAAGGACACAGACAGCAACCAGAGCATAGCCGAGATACTGGTGGATAGATACTCAGGATCGGTTTATCCTGAGCCAGGACCGAATATGATGTGGAATACACGTTTTGGCGCTGGAAGAATGAAAGCAGAGGGTGCGGACTATGATCTGGCTGGAGCGAAGAAATTAGCAGAATTTTTCTTAACTGGCTATCTACCTGGAGCTCAGATTACGGAGTCTAAACAAATGCCTGGTTACTACACATACGACTTCGGACGACAGGACATTGAAGGTATGTTGAGCGTGAATGCCTATAGTGGTCAAATCTGGGTGCATACCTGGCATGGACCATATTTGGGCGGATTTAATGCAACGACCTAAATTTCTTTGCCTGCTCTAATAGGTAAATTAGTAAGACTGACCATTTTAGTGATAGAGTTATGGCCTAGCTTGGATCAAACAAGATGAGTTCTGAAGTATTTCTGACACAATACCAAAATCTAGTGATGAACTTAAAATTAAAAATCACTAGATTTTGAAAAATGGCCACAATTCTTTGAACATTACCTTTTAATTGATGCCGATCGATCTCGAATATTGAGTTTGATTGAATACTGAATTCTTCTTGGAAATTCAACTTTTCAATCAAAAAATGCAAAAATCACTAGATTTTGGAACAGGGTTGTATTTCTGCCTGTTTTATAGTTGTGAACTTCGAAGTTTTTTGATGACGTTATGGGAATAAAAATCTGTCCTGCTACAATAATCAGAGAGAAAAAGAAGGTTTCCAGAATTAAAGGGATTTGAAAATGTGATTAGGGAGAAGATAATAACTTCTCATGTAATCAATTTTGATGAAACTGGAATGAAAGTTCAAGGAAAAAGACATTGGCTTCATGTAGCTTCTAATGACAAATAAACCTGTTATTTTGCTCACTCAAAAAGAGGAAAATAAGCAATTAATTCCATGGGAATTCTTCCGGAATTTAAAGGAATAGCAGTTCATGTTGGATGGAAATTCTATAATAGTTATGAGTGTGACCACGCTCTTTGCAATGCTCATCTCCAGAGAGAACTTACTGGAACTGAGGAGAATTATAAACAGCAGTGGGCTAAAGAAATGAATGAACTGTTAAATGAATGAACTGTTAACAGAAATGAAAAAGTATACTGATGAGTGTAAAGAGCGAGTCAAAGATCTGGATTTTGAACAGATAAAAGCGTTGGAAGAAAGGTTCTTCCCTTATTTCCTGCCTCTGAAACATTCCCCATTTTGAACAGATTAAAGCGTTGGAAGAAAGGTTTGATGTTATTATCATGAAAGGAATTGAAGAAAATCTACCTTCTCTAAACCCTGAAAAGAAAGGAACAAAAGGTGCAAATCCAAAAACCAAAGCAAGGAATCTACTTGATAGGTTTATAGAACACAAAGAAATGATTCTAAGATTCCTGACAGGCTTGAATGTTCCGTTTGAGAATAATCAGGCAGAAAGATATCAGAATGATGAAGCTGCAGCAGAAAATATCAGGAACTTTCAGAAACATAAGAGGAGCGGGAGCTTTCTGCAGGATTATAGCTTATATTTCTACACTCAGAAAGAATGGGACCAATGTTATAGAGGCTGGACCAATGTTATAGAGGCTATTCTTGCGGCGCTCAAAGAAGCACCACTAACTATACCCTGAATAGTTACAGTTCTTTAGAATATATCCGTCATCTCAAGTCTTATTTTTTGTATTTGTACAATCCTGCACGCTAATGTGTCCAGTTTGGGGTAGCATTTATCCCTCTCCTAACAGCGTAACATCTAAAAATGAAAAGGACTTTCTAGACTGCATAGAACGGGTAAGGAGTAATAATTCGACTTATTTTAGGGAGGCACTTCAATGGCAAGTAAAGTCTATTTTGCAGACCTGAGGGCAAAGAACCCCCATCAAAACACGATAAGTAAGCTCCAGAAGCTTTTTGATGAAGCAGGGTTTGTCGAACTGCTTGGAGCAGAAGACCTGACTGCGATCAAGATCCATTTCGGAGAATACGGGAACGATGGCTATATAAACCCGGTTTTTGTCAGGCAGGTGGTGGATAAAATCAGGGCAGCCGGAGCAAAACCGTTTATCACTGACACAAACACGCTCTACTCAGGCAGCCGGCATAATGCAGTTGACCACCTGACAACAGCCATTGAGCATGGATTTGATTATTCCGTTGTCCGGGCTCCTCTCATAATTTCGGACGGGCTCAGGAGCCAGAACATAGCAGAAGTCGAGATCAGGCAGAAGCACTTCAAGACCGTAAAAATCGGGTCAGATATCGTTGCAGCCGACTCCATGGTCGTGATGTCCCACTTCAAGGGGCATATAGTGGCAGGCTTTGGGGGTGCGATCAAGAACCTGGCAATGGGCTGTGCGCCTGCGGCAGGCAAAAAGGACCAGCACTACCCGACAAGCCCTCACGTTGTCGAAGCTAAATGCATCGGCTGCGGGAATTGTGTGGAAATCTGTCCTGTGGGAGCTGCATCCCTTGAAGGTGATGTTTCCAGGATCGATCCCGGAATATGCATCAGCTGCGGGCAGTGCATGGAGGTCTGTCCCGAAAGCGCTATTGACCTTAACTGGGAACAGGACATCCCCGAATTCCTGGAGTGCCTGACCGAATACGCATACGGCGCCGTAAAAGGAAAAGAGGGCAGGGTGGGTTATATCAATTTCCTGCTCAAAATCACCCCTGACTGCGACTGCGTGCCCTGGAGTGATGCTCCTATTGTGCCGGATATAGGAATTCTAGCCTCAACAGACCCTGTTGCCCTTGACCAGGCAAGCTATGACCTCGTAAATAGACAGAAAGGACTTCTGGGTTCCGCTTTGAAGTGTAACCACGAGGCAGGGGCTGATAAGTTCAAGGGCACATGGCCAATGGTTGATGGGACCCATCAGCTCAAGTACGGAGAAAAAATTGGCCTTGGAAACCGGGAATATAAACTGGTTGAGATTTGAGCGGGAGGTTTCCAGACCTCCGCTTATCAAGGTTAATTTGAGTTCCTTAACTTTAATTTCTAAATTGAAGAGACTTAAGTTGAACATTTCTTAGCTTATTGTTTTTGCAAACCTTGCTTCCATATTCAGAGAATTATTTATTGGGTCAGGTGGACTTTGTTTCTAACCTGACTTTGACAGTAAGATA
>DADO01000088.1 GCA_002509325.1 Methanosarcina sp. UBA402
TGATCGTAGCAAAAAAGAATGGAATTACATAGAATATATAATAAATTTATATAAATTTAAACAAATTGTCAAGTCCAATTGGACCAAAAAAATCAGATAATTTCTATAGAGTCATTATATTTATTCCCGGAAAATAATGTAATTAATGATTTTACATGGGAACCGTTAGCTTTAAGAAAATAATGATTGCAACCGACGGCTCAGACTGCTCCAAACTGGCTGCCGACAAAGGAATAGAGCTTGCTCAATTGAGTGGCGGGACGGTATACGCAGTCTTTGTGATGTCAACAGCTTCCTTATCTATGGATGGGGATTACCTTTCTTCTGTGGGTGTAAATCCTTATTGGGAACTGATATATGAGGCATTAAAAAACCAGGGACAGCAGGCTGTAGATTATGTAAAAGGTTTAGGGGAAATGAAAGGAATCAATGTGGAGTCTATCCTGCTTGAAGGACATCCTGCAAATGAACTTATCCGGTACGCCGAAGAAAATAAGATGGATATCATTGTTATGGGCACTCTTGGCAGAACAGGCCTGGATAGACTGCTTCTGGGCAGCGTCGCGGGAAATCTGGTTCGTCATTCGAAGGTTCCTGTTATGGTTGTAAGGGGAAAGTGTAAGTAATGAGGCTGAGCTCAAGAATATAACTTAAAACCTCTGGATGCTTTTTTTCAGGTCTGCACTTTGGAGAAGATGTCCATGAGTTATTGATTTAATTCTGACTGAAAATCAAGGCATCCAATCGAAACCTGTCAATAGGCTACTCTTAACGATTCTTACCACAAAAATGGAATTAATCTGTAACGAACTTTTTGACAGTATTCTTTATAGCCTGGTAGATTTTTGGATAGAAACTTTTCTTCATCAAGAAGTCTCAAGATAATGCCCAGCGTGAAGGGAATAAACATGAGCAAATCCCACCAGGAGCCAAGCGCGAGAGGAGTGCCTAACATCATAATGAGGCCACTCAAATACAATGGATGGCGTACTATGCTGTACAGTCCAGTTGATATTACTTTTTGATCGGCGGCTACTTCAATGATTGCAGATGCGAAGGCGTTTTCTCTCAAAACGAGGAAGAATAGAAAAAATCCCAGTATTACAAGAATGTCGCCCAGAATGACAATGTACAATGGGACATTTGACCAGCCGAAACGATGGTCAAGTGCGGGAATAATGAGAAAGGCGATAAACAATATGGTATTAAAAGATTGTATAAACTTCTGAGCCTTTTCCTTTTCAGCGGCTGGTCCAGTATTGACCCTGCGAGCCAGAAGTTCAGGGTCTGTTCTCCATAAATAAAAAGTAATCGTAGCTGATGACCCAACAAATATAATTGAATAAATCCACGCCTGCCAGAAATTAAATGAACCTGCGGGAGCAAACAGGAACAACCCTATCATGGCAATAAGCTCTACAAAGCCAAAAAGAGCCTTTATTTTCAGGTTATGTGCTTTGGTGTCAGCGGTGTTCATCGTTAACTCCATCATATGGTTTTCACAGAAACTAACACTCCATAAAAATGATGGTGTCATGAGGTGTTGATTAATTCTAAAAGTTGATTAATTCCAAAAAAACAAATATACCTCCAGTACTGACAAAAACGTTGGGAGATTTCTGTACTTACGGTTTTCATAACTTGCACCCATTATCCTTTTCCAAAATTCAATATAAAATCACATATATAAATCTGAATTACATTAATAGTATGGGAGTAAAGAAACTTTTCTTCTGGCTTACCCTGGGATTCATTGGGGGAATACTGCTTTTTTTATCCTGGATACCCCAGAGTACTGAAGTTATGGCTCAGGACTATGAACCTGGAAATGACACGAGCGGGATTAGTTCAAGCCCTGGAATCGATGCAGTAATCAAGCCTCCAGAAACCATGGGAAATTTGACCTCAAAGATTGTGGGAAATTTGACCTCAGAAAAGATTGAGAGTTTTGGAAATATGGAGGTTACTGTTTATGAGCAGGGAATTGCCCTTGTGAAGGAAAAGCGGGAAATCGAACTGCAGAAAGGGGTCAATCAGGTTGAATACGCAGACATTGCTTCCGGAATCGACCCGACTTCCGTTATAATCGAGGACCCTGAAAATAAGGATACCGTTTTACTTGAGCAAAACTACGAATACGATCTCTTAAATAGTTCGAGCCTGCTTGAAAAATCCCTTGGCAAGGAAATCAATGTAACTGACAGAAACGGTGAAACGTACACCGGCATACTGCTAAGCCATGCAGGCAACAGCGTTGTCCTTGAGACAGAAGCAAAAAAAGTATTGGTACTTGAAGACTTCTCAAAAATCGAACTTGCAGATTCGTCAGGGCTTTCGATAAAACCTGCGCTAATCTGGCAGATTTATTCTCCTGTATCCGGAACTCGGAAGCTTATGATTTCCTATCTGACGAGTGGTATACGCTGGGAGGCGGCTTATGTCCTGATGAGCAATGCGGAGAACACCGAAGCCGACCTTCGGGGCTGGGTTAACATTGACAATAAAGCAGGGATGACCTATGAAAACACAACCTTAAAACTGGTTTCAGGCCAGATAAATCGCGTTTCCCGGGCCGTGACTCCGCGTGCGGAAGAAAAAGCTGTGGTTGGTGAAGCGGTCTCGCAAACCCCTTTTGTCGAAGAACCTCTTTTTGAGTATCATCTTTATACCCTTGAAAACCCAGCAACCCTGGAAAATAACCAGGCAAAACAGATCTCTTTACTGTCTGCCGATTCCGTACCTGTAGAAAAGAAACTCATCTACGACAGTACTTTAAGTGAGAAAGTTCTGGTTTACCTTACTCTTAAAAACTCAAAAGAAAACGGGCTTGGGGTACCTCTACCAAAAGGAGTTGTAAGAATTTATAACGTTGATTCATCGGGAGGACTCCAGTTCCTCGGGGAAGACCGGATAAAGCATACTCCCGAAGCCGGAGAAATTAGAGTGACTGTAGGCTCGGCTTTTGACCTGACTGCCAAACGGAACGAAACCGATTATCAGCGTATTAGTGATAATGTAGAAAGAGTCACCTACCAGATCGAACTTAATAACAGTAAGTCTGAAGCTCAGACTGTCACTATAGTGGAACATCTGTTCGGAGAATGGAATGTTCTGGAAAGTTCGGACAGCTATGAAAAAATTGATGCCTTACAGACGATAAGACAGAAAGCCCCTAGGGCTTTAGCCTAGGGGATGAATGCCGTCAACCTCATCCTTGATGTCTAATATATGCCGCTGCCGTTTCTTTGCTTACATTTC
>DADO01000016.1:0-6879 GCA_002509325.1 Methanosarcina sp. UBA402
ATGAAGGCGACGGAATTCCCTTAGAGCCCCAACATAAGAAGAACCAGCTGGATAATGAGTACCGTTAAACTGGTTTACAAGAGGCATAAAACGTCCGGATAATTCTCCCCATATTGCATTCCCCACATTTCCATATTGAGTGAGGATATCATGGTAAGCCGGATTTGCAAGGTCCGGGCCCCAGAGTACATAGATATGGGCTGCGTGACTGGCTATGAAATTCATTGCCTGATGGATATTCCGCATAACAAGGCCATTTTTGGGGACCTGGTCCGCTACTCCAAAAAGGTCATCCAGAGCATTTGCAGCCGAGATACTGTGGCATACCGGGCAGACCCCACAGATCCTCATAGTCAGAAGGGCTGCATCTCTAGGGTCATGTTTTTGAAGAAACCTTTCAAATCCCCTAAAGACCAGGCCGTTACTCTGAGCATCAGTGATTACGCCATCCGCACTGACTTCAGTATTGATTCTATAATGCCCCTCAATTCTTGAAAGAGGGTCTACAGTCACCTCTACCATTATTTTTCACCCCCGATCTCCTCTGACGCAGTATCTTCAGTGATGCCTTCCTTTTCTTCTGGCTTTTTCAAAACCGTTCTTCTTAAGGCGTGAGCCCCTGCAGCGATAAGGCCTCCTGCTATCGCAACGCCTGCTATGGTATCAAGGTTAGTACCGACAATTCCAGCATCTTCAATTTCTACATAGAAAGGCCTTGTACTATCTGGAAAACCTGGCTGTACGCAGCCTATACATGGAGAACCAGCCTGTGGGCAGAAATTGAGGTGACCATTCCAGTGGCGTGTAGCACAGTCAGCATGTGAATAAGGGCCCTTGCATCCAAGTTTCCAGAGGCACTTCGGTCCTCCTACCGTCGTTTCAAATTCTCCCCGATCGTAATATCCGCGGCGCGGACAGTTTTCGTGCACTGTGTGATCCGGGGGATAGAAAACCTTGGGACGATGCCACCTATCCAGCACCTCAGGCAAATCGTCAGGCACTTTAATTTTTCCGAGAGCGACTGCCCCTATGGTCAAAAATACCCAATCCGGATGGGCAGGACAGCCATTAACATTGATTACTGGCGTATCTATCCCAAGCAAGTCTACAATGCCTTTTGACGAGTCTTCCATTGTAAAAGCAACCCCACGGTGATCCAAAAGTCCAACTATATCACTTTCAGCAGCATTTACTCCACTATGGGTTGCACACTGCCCGATTGCAACAATTACTGAGGCATTTCTCGCAGCTTTTTCGAAAATATCTCTATAGATTTTTCCTCCGAGGACCATGTATTTTCCAGAACCATGAGGTCCGTTTGCGATTGCGCCTTCAGCAATAAGAACGTAGCCTTTCTCCTTTTCCAGAATCTCTTCAAGAAGGATTTCCGAATTCAGGTCACTCGTATTTGCAGGTTTTCCATCTACGAATATCCCCTGCTGCATCATCAGGACTTCCTGATAGAGCAGGTTGAGGTTAAAAAGCTGGAGAAACTCTAAGATGTCAGGGGTGCCTCCATCCAGCATTGATATGGTACATCCCGAATCCATTACGCCGTGAAGCCAGACTACTTTAGTTTCAGGCAGGTCGCTAAGAGCTTTTGCCATATCACTTTTATAAGTTTGTAAAAATAAAGAAGCTCCAAGTGCTCCAACCGCCTTTATAAACGTCCGTCGGTCCATTTTCATAAAATCGAGATTTTTAAACTTTTCAAGTAAACTCTCATTTAAACTCTCATTACTCGTTCTCCTTCCCCCATATAACAAATATTATGAATATTATACATATAATAAATGGAATCTAATATATTAAAGACTATACATTTTCAAACTAACTTCGTAAACAATATTCCCATGCAGCAGAGGGTATTGTTCAGATCTAACTTTTTAAGAAATAAATATTAAGATCCAGCTTTTCAAAGAGAAAAACGAAAGTTTGTTTCTGAAAGTTTATTCTTCGCTCATTGGCATATAATTTCCGAAGTACGAAAATGTAGCATAAATTAGCGGAGTGAACTGGTTAATAAAAGGGAAAAGGAGAAAACAGGAAAGAAAAAAATCCTGGTTAAGGACAGGACTGTACCTTTCCGTTTTTACATTTCGAACCTTGTCATAACTCCATGCAATTCCTCAGAAGGGAGTTTGTAAAACTGGACAAATGAGGGAGAGAGTTTCTTAATTATGGAGAAAATTTTCCATATTATATTCCTGGTAATTATATCCTCTGTTCCGTAAAAAATCGTCTTTTCATATATTCCTTCATGTTTTAAGATTTGTTCAACATCCACGACTTCCATGTATCCCAGTTTTATTTCAAAAACCCTCAGTCCTTTTGCAATTTCTTTTGTGAAAGAGCTGCTTACTCCGAATGGGCTGTCACACTTGACAATTGAAACAAAAATGTTATTTTCATAAATTATATTGTTATTAAACATTATACGGGAAATGTATTGAGGGATTCTATTTATGTCTCGTGAAAAGAAAAGGGCAGTTCCACTTATTTTCTTTTCACTGGCATATACCTGATTATATTTCTCGAGGAAATCCTCGAATTTAGTAGGGCTCATCAGTTCATAAAGCCTCTTTTGCCCTGAAGTGTATATAATTATAAGAGCAAAAACAACAGCAGCTATAATAACGGACCAGTAACCTCCATGCGGAATTTTATAGGTATTTGAGAGGAGGAATACCACATCGACAAACGTTATAAATAAAGAAATTCCAACTTTAAACATTTGTTTCCTATGATAGAATATCGAAGTCATCAGCAAACCTGTAATCGTCATGGTTCCAGTAACTGCCAATCCATATGCAGCCGCAAGTCTGCTCGATTCTTTAAATATAAATATCATATATAATACGGAAATCATGAGCATCCAGTTTATCGTACTTATATATATCTGGGACTTTAATTTTCCGGATGTATAATCAATTTTTAACATTGGCATTATGCGGGTCGTTATTCCCTGGTATACTATTGAAAAAACGCCGCTAATCATAGACTGGGAGGCGATAACTGTCGCTACAATACTCAGGATAAGGAATGGAACAAATATTATCTCTGCCTGATTATTTATCATCTCAAATAAAATATTTTTTGAATCTGGATTTCTGATAAGGAATGCTCCCTGCCCAAGATAATTAAAAACTAATGCAAAAAATATTAACCTCCAGGCTTTTAATATAGGTTCTCTACCGAGATGACCCATATCGGCATACAGTGCCTCTCCACCTGTACAGCAAAGGGTAACTTCAGATAATACAAAGAAGCCTACAAGCCCGTTCTTTGAAAGAAAGTCAATAGCATAATACGGATTTATAGCCTTTAGTACGCCTGGTGTATAATACATTGAAGCAACACCTGAAACTGCAAGAGCCAAAAACCAGACAAGCATTATTGGTCCAAATGCCCATGCAA
Organism: Methanosarcina sp. UBA402; assembly: GCA_002509325.1. Taxonomy (GTDB): domain Archaea; phylum Halobacteriota; class Methanosarcinia; order Methanosarcinales; family Methanosarcinaceae; genus Methanosarcina. The sequence continues at coordinate 3,418 of DADO01000016.1, forward strand.
TCTTGTCAGATCCTCTTTTCTGGAATGAAAAAAGTCCTATCGTAATTAAACCGGCAATTAACATTAGAATGTTCTGTCCTGTATTTTCAAATCCAGAGATAATGCGTATACCTTCAACAGCACTCAGTATGCTTATTGCAGGCGTAATAACTCCGTCTCCAATAAGGAACGAAGTTCCGATATAGGCTAATATTGTAATTACAGACGCACTTCTACTTGATTTCAGCAAGGGAAGGAGAATCTCTTTTAAGACTATAGTGCCTCCTTCCCCTTTTTTACCCAGGCTCATAGCAAGCCAGGCGTATTCCATAGTAACCAGTATGATAAGTGTCCAGATGATTAAAGACAAAACCCCTAATATATGAACTTCTGTAGGTTGTGTAAGAAGAAATATAACTGTAAAAGTGTAGATAGGACTTGTTCCAATATCTCCAAAAACAAGCCCCATGGAATTTATTATTCCCCTGAAATCATAATTTCTATACATTGTCTACTCTCTGTGGTTTTGTATATGTTGGGATAAACGTTGTTTTCACAAGAGCTTGAATAATAGATATATAGGTCATGAATTATATAATTTGTAAATTCACGATTAAAAATAGTAGAAAAAGCAATTAGATTTATATAACTTTTGATCAGCTATCGGATTCTTTATTTTTATTTGAATTTTATCTACTTTTATTGTTCTTTCCCTGTATCTTAATTGATGAGGGTGAAGAGAACTTGCAAGTAATGGGATTAGAATGAAGGGAATTTGACTAAGGAACTGTTAAAGGCAGAAAAACCAGAGGATAACGAACAAAAGGCAACTGAGTAAATACAAGGGGAGAAAAACAGCAGGGGAAATATGAACCGAAAAGCATTATCCAGAAGCGATAAAGCTTCGAAGACGATTCTGGGGGAAATAGGGGCGAAAAAAAGAAATTCTTACAAAACTACAGAAGGAGTGAATATTCTCCTCGGTGATCCCAGGAAAGCCGTTGTCAAACTCTCAATCCCTGTCATAGTTGCGCTATCCGTGCAAACAGTCTATAGCCTTACTGACACTTTCTGGGTTGCAGGTCTTGGAGCTGATGCCCAGGATGCTGTCGGATTTTCTTTTCCCTTTTTCCTCATCCAGATGGCGGTTACGAAACCGGGAACACTTCGATTACGTCAGGATGCCAGAGGCTTACATGCGTTTTCGACTACCCATCATAAACACCAATCATAAAATATAAATAAAATCTGTTCCTTTTTAGTTTGAAATCTAACAATAAGGAAAATGAATGGTAAGATTTGAGACAGTTATGATCCGGATGAAGTTATAATTAAAACCAGTCAAACCCAAATCCCCAGTAAATTCCGTTAGAGACAAGCCGATTTGGTTAAGAAGTAACTTGCCAAATCTACTGACTCAAAAATACCTCGTAAAAAATCTCGAATGGCTGTTATCCTAGTTTATCATCCGGATCAGGACTGGAAAAAAGCCCTGACTTGTGATAATCAATGAAAGAAGAAAGGATAAAAGAGACAGTAAGACTCCAGTTTGAAATGATTAATCTATTTCATAAAAACTTCGCTAGAATTTTTCATCAAACCGGGAATAGCCCATATAATCTGAACAAAAACCAGAATAGGGCTATTATGATCATTGGGGCAATAGATAATATTATGCCTACAACCCTGGGAAAATGTCTTGATCTTCAGAAGGGAAGCCTGACAAGCATGATCGATGCCCTGGAAAGAGACGGGCTTGTCTGCAGAAAAGGAGATCCTGATGACCGGAGAAAAACCCTTATTTCTCTTACCGAGAAGGGGAGAGCTTACAGGGAATGGTTCATGGGGGAACTCGAAAAAAATGTCTCCAAGATTCTCAGGAGGCTGGATGAAGAGGACATTTTTGTGTATCAGGAAAGCCTGAAAACAACGCTTGCAATGCTGAAGAAGCTTGATGAAGTAGCTTGAACAAAACCATAACGTCGGAGGACCTGCAGTGCGCACTGAACTCATAAGCAAGCTCAAGAAACCAGGGTTTATGGAAAATGAGGCAAAAATCTATGTCTGAATAGTGAGTTTGAACAAAGCTACAGCAAGGTAAATCCATGAATTTACCGATGTGCCGAGATCAAAATATATTCTGTGCTGAAATGGATGACAAAAAGGATATGTGGAAGTTAAAGGGAAACTCCTGCCTGTTTCAGAAGTATCGACCCGAAAAGATTGACCGAAAGGCTCAAAGTTGAATTTCCGCTCTCCTTGAATGAAACCTTGAAGAAACTATAGACAGGATTTTTATAAAACCATTTTTTCTATTAAATCAAATTGCAGGCAGACACTCCCACCATAAAGAGGCTGTCCAACAATTACTATCAATAATCAAAGTTGTGCTGGCGCCCCTGCAGCAAGTTAGCGGGGTATTCGTTACCTTCTACGCCTCCGACTTAACAAAGAAAACCATAATGATTAATTCTCCAGGTATTGTTTGGGTAGAAGAACTTGCGGCAACAGAGTTTGTAACAGTATAGTAACAGTATAAATACTATTCCTAAAGATTGAAAAAGTTATATATTAAATGCAGATAAGATAATTAAGTTAGAAGAATGCGGACATTGAGCGAAAATGAAGATAAATACTCAAAAATTAATAGCCGTGCTCCTTGTAATTATCTTAATAGAATCCATACCCCTTGTAGCAGCAGCTCCTTTAGGAACATCAGAGTCCGCAGTAGTCGAAGCCGCAAAAAGTTGGATTGGAGTTAAATCTGTGCACGGTGGCAACGACAAATCGGGTATTGATTGCTCTCATTTAGTATTTCAAGTATACAAACAAGCCGGAGCCAAAGGCATAGAGTTTCAAACTGTGCCTAATATGAAAAAAAATCCATATTATGTTAATACAACTTCCCCCACCCCTGGAGACGTAATCTTTTGGGAAAGAGACGTTACTAAAAACAACAGAAATTACTGGCTTGTCAATCATGTGGGAATATACATAGGAGAAGAACAGTTCATAGACACATCTTTTGATACAAAAACTGTTGCCATAGGAAGTATTAGTGGTGTGTACAAAGAAGGAATGCCGTACTATGCAAGATGGAATCCTGATGGAAGCGATGATACAAAGGTACCCAGTGAAACTCCCGATAATAACGATGTAATCCCGCCAGTCGCTGCATTCTCTATATCCCCTACCTCTGGAAAAGCCCCATTGAATGTAGCGTTTATTGACAACAGTATAGGTGCAACTTCCTGGTCCTGGAGTTTTGGAGACGGAGCTACCTCAACCGAGCCGAATCCGATGCATACTTACTCAGAAGCAGGAGATTATACAATTGTCCTGATCGTAAACAATGAAAAGGGCTCAAGCTCAAAAACTCTAAATATGGTTGTGCAGGAAGAACCGAGTCAAGAAATAATTCTTCCTGCAGCAGATTTTTATGCAGATATTACCAGTGGTCCTGCTCCTCTTTTTGTGCAATTT
>DADO01000016.1:7109-7311 GCA_002509325.1 Methanosarcina sp. UBA402
TTCAACAGAGCCGAATCCGACGCATACTTACTCAGAAGCAGGAGATTATACAGTTGTCCTGATAGTAAGCAATGAAGATGGTTCGAAATCAAAAACTCTAAACATAGTTGCGCAGGAAAACCCGAGTCAAGAAATAATTCTTCCTGCAGCAGATTTTTATGCAGATATTACCAGTGGCCCTGCTCCTCTTTTTGTGCAATTT
>DADO01000016.1:7553-11997 GCA_002509325.1 Methanosarcina sp. UBA402
TTCAACAGAGCCGAATCCGACGCACACTTATTCCTCAGCAGGAGATTATACAGTTATCCTGACAGTAAGCAATGAAAACGAAACAGTCTCAAAAATTAATTTGATAAACGTACTGGAAGAGAGCAGTGACAGTGACAGTGGCAGCAACAGTGGAGGACGCAGTCACAAGAGTGAGGGTGGCAGAAGTGGGGGCGGCGGTGGATCACCTGAACCAGCGAAGAATGTCCAGGTAAAAGAGAATTCACAAATCTTTATATCCAGCGGAAAGGATGTGACTTTCAATTTTACAAAGAACGCAACCTGTGTTGAATCAATAACATTCAGATCAACAAAAACCGTTGGAAAGACCACTGCAATAGTAGAGGAACTGAAAAATAAGTCGAGCCTGGTTTCCGAGCTTCCTGAGGGTATCGTCTACAAATCATTCAATACATGGGTCGGAAACGGTGGTTATGGTAACTCAAAGAGTATTGAGAATGCATCCGTCAATTTTAAAGTCAATACCTCATGGGTACACGAGAATAGTATAAACAAGTCCTCTATTATTTTGAATATATATGATGACAAGAATAAAGATGACAAGAATAAAGAATGGATGGAGCTGCCGGTAAATCTAAAAAGCGAAGATGACCAGTTCCTGCATTTCACAGCAAACGTGCCTGGCTATTCTTTCTTTGCAATAACATGTACAAAGGATGAACGTGATGCAATAGTTGCAGAACCTGCTCAAACAGCCATAAACAGTACTGCAGGCGGTAATGCAAGCACTACTGCAGATAAAATAGCTGAAGAAAACAAAATTACTCCGGGATTTAGTATAATCAGTGACATTGTATGTCTATTCTGTGTTTTCTTGTATAGAATTAAGGGAAGATAAAGTAGTGTGAGTTTCAGCAGGTAGTTTACCTAATTTAGTGTATAATCATAAATTTCAAGAAGTAGTTAGGTAGATAATTCCACATTGGAAAAGCCAGATATTATACAGTGCAAAAAACTCGATTTTTAGTTTACAGCAAATTTGCGAGATTGCAAAAAAAGATTGTTATCTACCTGAAATTACAACATTGCTAAAAAAGATTATTCTTTTAGCCGAAAACAAGAATTTTTACTTTTAACGGAAAACAACGATTTTTATCTCTTCTAAATAACTGCTTATCATGCACAGATTAGAAGTGCCTGTTATACCATAAAAACTAGGGATAAAAGCCTGGAATAAAACCTGAAAAGCTTCAGAGGTAAAGACTTTGAAACTCAAAATTGAGACCTCCAAACGTATTGAACTGGTAGATATCACTTCAGAAATTCTGAAAGAAGTAAGGAAAAGTGAAATTCCCAAAGGTATATGCCTTATCAGCACACGGCATACTACCGCAGGCATCATAATAAATGAAAACGAAAGTGGGCTAAGAGAGGATATCCTGGATCTTTTAAATAAGCTTGTGCCTGCCGGCACAGGATACAGGCACGATCGCATAGATAATAATGCTGATTCTCACCTCAGGGCAGTGCTGCTTGGAGCAAGCGAGGCTCTGCCAATTCTAGAAGGAAAACTTGAGCTTGGGACCTGGCAGAGGATCTTTTTTGCTGAGATGGACGGACCAAGAAATAGAACAGTAGATATTACGCTTTTAAGGGCTTAATCTATTAATGAAACGAACATGAAATTCTTCGAATAACAGGCACAAATAAATGAAAGTACTTGAAAGCATTTTCATGCCAATAAGAATTAGAAACAAGCAAGAATTAAATATATAGAATCAAAAAAGTGAAGAAGTGATAAAAACAGCAAAGGGATGCTAAAAAGAATAGTTAAGGAATAATAAAAACAGCAAAGAAATAATAAAAGAATAGTGAAGGAAGTTCCTTATTGATTGCCTTGAGCCATTAAGGAATCTTGCCGGCCACTAAATTCATCCAGACGTGTCTGCTTCCTTCCGCAGTTTTCTCCAGGGATTTCCACAGGGTACTCACCTGTGAGGCAGCCAATGCACATGTCTCTCTTATCGCACTCCAGTGCCCGCATAAGTCCTTCAATGCTCAGATATCCGAGGGAATCCGCGTCAATAAGGCTTTCGACCTCTTTTATGGTCTTACACGAGGCAATAAGTTCCTGCCGGGTGGCCATGTCTATACCCAGGTAACAGGGAGCAATAATTGCAGGACTTCCTATCCTTGCGTGAATTTCTGATGCTCCTGCTTTGCGGACCATATCTATAATCCGCTTGGAGGTTGTACCCCGGACAATGCTGTCGTCAACCAGAACTACACGTTTGCCTTTGACGTTATCCTGAATGACATTCATTTTGAGTCGGACTGCTGTTTCACGCAATTCCTGGCCTGGTAAAATGAATGTGCGCCCTATATAACGGTTTTTCATCAGCCCTTCTGAATATTTGATGCCTGATTCTCTGGCATAGCCAATTGCGGAGGTAATCCCAGAGTCCGGAACAGGAGAAATAATGTCAGCCTCTACATGGTGTTCTCTAGCGAGTTCCCGTCCGATATTTTTCCGCACCTTGTAGACCAGTTTTCCGTCAATAACGGAATCGGGCCTTGCAAAGTAGATATACTCAAACACACAATGCGCAGGACGAGGCTCATTTCCTATCTGGTAGCTCTCAAAACCGTCGCCTGCAAAGACCATCACCTCGCCTGGCCGCAGATCCCTGATAAGAGTACCGTTGAGGGTATCAATGGCCACACTCTCCGAGACAATTGCGTATCCGCCATCGACTTCTCCAAAGCATAGCGGTTTAAATCCAAACGGGTCCCGCACCGCATATAGAATGCCGTCGATATGGATTACCAGAGAATAGGAACCAATAAGCCTGCGCATGACGTTCTTGATTGATTCTACAGGCTTGTGCTTTATCAGCTCTTTTACAAGGAGATGGCCAATGACCTCGGTATCAGAATCGCTGGTAAAAATGCGGCCTTCGCACTCCAGTTCATCCTTGAGGTTTTTGGCATTAACCAGGTTACCATTATGGGCAATTGCAACTGTACCTCCCTTGAAATTCAGGATAAAGGGCTGACAGTTTTCTATTCTAGATCCTCCAGCAGTTGAGTAACGGACATGCCCTACTCCTACGTTTCCGATCAGACGCCCTAGTGAATCCTTATTATACACATCAGGGACAAGACCCATGCCTTTAATGGAATGAGGGGACGTACCGTCATAGACCATTATACCAGTGGATTCCTGTCCTCTGTGCTGGAGGGCATATAGGGCGTAATACAGCTTGAATGCAACAGCATTAGATTGTGGCCTGTCGCCTGGTAAAATTATGCCTGCAACGCCGCACTCTTCTTTCAATCTTGACCTCCGGTGCAGGTAAAAATAGAGAAAGTAGAACAGACATATTTAATACTTACACTTTGCCTGCCACTTATAAGCTCTCATGCGGGAAGTTTTTCCAAAGCCGCATGAAGTACACTGTTTTGTATGCACGTTAAAAGAAACACTCCCGCAGCGCCTGCATTTGGCGTGGGTGCGTCTCTGCCTTTTTCCCATTGATGACGTACCTTTACTCATTCCTAAATCTCCTGATGAAAATCATTTATTAGAGCAATATTCGTAATCTAAAGCGATTTTGTTTTTCTGAATTTACTCTCTGTGGCCAGTCACAATAAGTCCTGTCCTCATCGAGATTTAACGTTAATAGATGAAGTGCTTGATATAGATTACGGAGATACGTATACTACGTTGTCACCTCGAATAACGACGCTGCCAAACTTGCTTACGACTTCTCCTTCTCTTAGCTCTTCAGCATTGTCAAGTACGAGGTTCATATGAATATCGTATCCTTTCAGTTCGCCTCTAAACTCGCGTGCGCCTTTCAATCTAACGATTACAGGTGTATCCAGTGCGTTGTTCAAAATATCCAGAGGTCGGTTTGCCATCCTTAGAGTCCCCTTAAAACATTGTAAATAAAGTCATTATCTATATCAGTATAAATAGTTAATCCAGATTTAAACTGATCGCCGAGCTTAAATTTGATTATCTGCATCAAAGTCGCAAATACAATATATAAATGTATCGAAGCAATATATCTTTTTTTACGCATCATATAAAATACCCTCCATAACTGAATAAGATCTTTCTTCAAGATAAAAAATATCCTCAATAACTGAACGAGAATTCTCTTCAAGAATATACTGACACAAATAAAAATTCTGTTCAGTACAGGGAAAAACTTCCAGGCGAAAACTAAACCTTTCCTGGTGTAAAACACCCCAGGTGTAAAACTAAATATTACTTAAACCTGCTGAGAATTTTTTCTAAGCAATATCATCAAAACCTCACAATCATCAAAACTTCAAAATCACCAAAACTTCAAAATCACCAAAACTCCACAAAATCACCAAAACTCCACAAAATCTTCCTGGATGGCACAATATTAAATCAATTAATCTCATTACCAGATCAAAACCAGATCAAAAC
>DADO01000016.1:12313-15533 GCA_002509325.1 Methanosarcina sp. UBA402
AACCAGATCAAAACCAGATCAAAAAGTTCCAGAAAATAGGAAAAAGAGCGAATAAAAGAGAGAAATACATGATAGAAAAAACCTTAACAGTAAAACCTCTAATTGTTATGACTATTGCAGGTTCGGATTCAGGAGGAGGGGCCGGAATTGCTGCGGATTTGAAGACTTTTGCTACTCTTGGAGTGCACGGGACCTGCGCTATTACCTCGGTTACTGCGCAGAATACTACCGGAGTCCTGGAGATATTTGACCTTGCTCCTGAGGCAATAGCCAGCCAGATTGAGGCTGTTTGTTCTGATATGGAAGTCAAATGGGCAAAAATCGGCATGCTTTCCTCATCGGAAATTATAAGGGAAGTTGTAAAAGAAGTCCGAAAATATGGACTTTCCCCTGTGCTGGATCCTGTTATGGCTGCTGAAGCAGGTGGAGATCTGCTGCGGAAAGAAGCTCTTTCTGTCCTTATCGAAGAACTGCTGCCCTTCTGTAAGGTTGTTACCCCCAATGCGCCCGAAGCAGGCGCACTTGCCGGCATGGCTGTCGAAACCCATGAGGATGCAAGAGTCGCAGCCAGGAAAATTGCAGATCTGGGTGTCGAGGCTGTTATTGTTACAGGAGGACATCTGGATGCCACTGATCTGCTTTATGAAGCTGCCTCTGATACTTTTACCCGTATCCCGGGTACTTTTGTTAAAGGGGGAACCCACGGCTCAGGCTGCACTTATTCTTCAGCACTGACTGCCTTTTTAGCCTCAGGAGAGAGCCTGGATATGGCTGCAAGAAAAGCAAAGAGATTCGTTGAACAGGCGATCCTGAAGAGTCAGCCTGTAGGTATGGGAGTAGGTCCTGTAAACCAGATTGGAGCGACTCTTGAGGAAAAAGAGCGCTACCTGGTTCTAAGAGAATTAAAAGAAGCAGTTTCGATTCTTGAAAATAGCCTTAATTTTCCAAAACTAATTCCTGAAGTAGGCTGTAACATAGGAATGGCTATTCCGAAGGCAGGTAGCTACGAAGATGTTGCGGCAGTGGAAGGCAGAATAGTATGGTGCAAGGGACGGACAATTCCTGTGGGCTGTGTGGATTTCGGAGCTAGCCGGCATGTAGCAGGGGTTATTCTCGCTTCATTGCGCTACAATCCAGGAATAAGGGCAGCAATTAACATAAAGTACTCCGAGGAAACCCTTGCAGCCTGCAGAGAAATGAAACTTGAAATTTCTTCATTTGACAGAACCGAAGAACCGGAAAACGCCAGTACTGTGGACTTGGGCACAACCGAAACAATTAAAAAATTCGGAAGCGTGCCGAAAGTAATCTATGATAAAGGAAGCCCTGGAAAAGAACCAATGATATGCCTTCTCGGGACAGATGCTGCTGAAGTGGCAAAACTTGCTGTGGAACTTGCAGAAAATTACAGTTAAAATCCGGATAAAGATCAATCGAACTTTCAGATATCTGCAGAATATTATCAGAACCGAGAGGAAAATTCTCAGAATTAAGCTTTCGGTTCTGGCCACTTTTCCTTTTTCCCAGTCTTATTTTTTTCAGTCCTGCTTTTGATAGTTCTCCTTTTTTAGGTTTCTATTTCTGACTGCTTTTCCCTTTTTCGCTTTTTGTTTGATAAGCAGCTTACTTCTGTAGCTTACCTCTAAAAAATCTGTTATTCCAGAAAGTACATATATGGATTATAAGTATCTGAGATGGGAGATAAGTAACACTTATATACATCGAGGCATGATTTTGTGCATAACGATTGTCGGAGAGAAATAATGGAACAGACCAAGATCATCCTAGACGAAAATGAAATGCCTAAACAGTGGTATAATGTCCTTTCAGACTTATCTTCTCCTATTGAACCGCCTCTTGATCCCAGGACCTGGGAACCTATAAGCCCCACTGCTCTTGAGCCTATTTTTCCAAAAGCCCTTATCAAGCAAGAGATGAGCGGTGAAAGGTTTATCGATATCCCGGAAGAGATACTCGAGATTTATAAGCTCTGGAGGCCAAGTCCTCTTTACAGAGCATACAGGCTAGAAAAACTCCTAAAAACCCCTGCAAAGATATACTATAAACATGAAGGTGTTAGCCCTGCGGGCAGCCATAAGACAAATACCTCGATTGCTCAGGCCTACTACAACATGAAAGAGGGAACTGAGAGGATCACAACCGAAACCGGGGCAGGGCAGTGGGGAAGTGCATTAGCTCTTGCCTGCAACTACTTTGATCTAGAGTGTAAAGTCTATATGGTCCGTTCCAGTTATTACCAGAAACCTTACCGGAAATCCTTGATGACAGTCTGGGGAGGAAATGTTGTGCCCTCACCCAGTCCGGACACAGAGTTTGGGAGAAAAATTCTTAGGGAGCAGCCTGAAACTCCGGGAAGCCTGGGAATAGCAATCAGTGAAGCCGTAGAGGATGCAATAGCTCACGATAAAACGAAATACTCTCTCGGAAGTGTCCTCAACCATGTTATGTTGCACCAGACAGTAATCGGGGCCGAATGCAAGAAACAGCTTGAGCAGGTTGAAACCTATCCAGATATAGTAATAGGCTGTTGTGGAGGCGGAAGCAACCTTGCAGGAATCTCCCTTGAGTTCATTAAAGACCGGTTAAAAGGAAAAAACAATACAAGAGTAATCGCAGTAGAGCCTTCAGCCTGCCCGTCCCTGACCGAAGGAGAATACAGGTATGACTATGGAGACACCGCCGAAATGACCCCGCTTCTTAAAATGTATACCCTGGGCCACAAGCATGTGCCTCCTGCCATCCATGCAGGTGGGCTCCGCTACCACGGGGACTCCCCAATCATAAGTAAACTCTGCGCCGAAGGGCTTATTGAAGCTGTCTCATATGATCAGTACCCGGTATTTGATGCCGGAGTGCAATTCGCGCGGACTGAGGGTGTAGTTCCTGCTCCGGAATCCTCCCATGCAATCCGCTGCGCAATCGACGAAGCTCTAAAATGCAATCAAACCGGAGAAGAAAAAACAATCCTCTTCAATCTCAGCGGGCACGGGCATTTTGACATGACTTCCTACGATAAATATTTCAACAATGAACTTTCCTAAAATACCGGAAAAAATAGTACAAAATCAGGCTAAAATCCAAACAGGATGCCTTTAAGGCATCCTATAACCGTTGGGCCGCAACCGTTGGGCCGCAACCGCTGCTAGGGGTTTTTGATCAAACTTTTTTTGAAAAAGTTTGCGGTTGATCACGCCGATAG
>DADO01000179.1 GCA_002509325.1 Methanosarcina sp. UBA402
CCTATAAAAAACGCATTATATAGACATCACACATATAAGAAAACGAAAACTGTCAAAAATCATAAGATACCCAATAGAACTTTGAATTGTATAAAGAAAACAGCAGTATGAAGCCCATTTAAACTTTCTCAAATGTATGCTTCTGTCAAACTAAGGTTAATAAACATCGGATTAATAAATAGTTCAAGCGAAAAACCGGGTTGCTCGAATAAGGTTGCTTGATAAGGTTGCTTGATAAGGTTGCTTGATAAGGTTGCTGGGTCAGGTTCAAACCTGGTCAGCAATAGTCAAATTCGTGCAATACGTAAACTCGTTATAACGCGGTCTCTTTAATTAATGAATTCACATACTTTAGCTAATTCACATACTTTAATGAATTCGCATACTTTAACCAATTCGTATACTTTAACGAATTCACGTGTACTGATCTATTGCAGGTGAAGTCTCCCGAGGCTAAGGAGAGACGAAATATGACGGAAACGAAAAAAGAAGAGATTACAAAGTATATTGTAATCAGTTCGGATAAAGTTCTGCCTTCAGATGCAGCTATGAGGATCTACGAGTCAGAGTTTCCAGTTACGGTAAAGGAGACATGTTTTGGACTTATAATCTCAGGAGCTAAAGACGATGTCCAGGCAGTAGTCGAAAAAATCCGGCAGCTGGATAAAAATCATATTTTTGTAAAGGATAGGGGATTCCCTCCTGGAGATGAAAGGCGCTGCCGCGCAAGCAGGGGTGGAGGTCCGCGGCCTGGATTCCACTTTTTAAGGGAAGAAGTGGAAATGCTTCCCGCCATAGGGGCTGCACTTGATGAACTGGAAGCAAAGGAACATATAAAAGAAAAATACAAAGCGAAATGCAGGCTTAAAACTTCTGACCTGAAGAAAGTTATTGAAGAGGAGCTTGCGAGGTGAGTTTTTGGCAAAGGTTTTCATTTATCCTATAAATAGTCTTATTCTGGCGGACCTGGTCGAACGTTTCGGGCACGAACCTCTTACAATGATGAGCCAAATCCGAGAAAAAGTTACAAGTCTCAGCCTAGATTCTCCTCCTCTAAATATCACTCCTGAAGACCCTAAATTAGGCCTTAAATATGCTGCAATCGAAGTGCCGGCTGGAGTAAGGGGAAGAATGTCGCTGATAGGTCCCCTTATAGAACAGACAGAAGCTGCAATTATAGTTGAAAACCCACCTACCGATTTTGGCTGCGTGGGATGTGACCGCACAAATGAGCTAACAAAGTATCTAGTTCGCTCAAAAGGGGTCCCTGTACTTGAGGTAAAGTACCCTGAGTCTGATGAGGAAGCCCGCGATTTCGTAAACAAAATTGCAGCATTTCTGGAGTCGTTGCCTGAGGGAAAGCCTGAGAAAGGTGAACAGGCGAAAGAGGAAAAGCCTGTAGAAGAGGAGGGCAAGAAATGAGTACTGAAGAGGCTGGACTTGTCAAGATTGCCCTGGTATCCTGCGGCTCTGAGTATGCCGGGGTGCAGCCCGAGTTTGAAGAAGCTGCAGCTAAAGTGAATGCAAAATTCGTTTATCCTGAGATTGATATTGCATCCATAGAGACGATAGGCAGAGATTTTGGGCTTGAGGTCGCTAGCGGAGACCTGAGGCTTATGATGGCTCGGGCAAAGGCTGTTGTTGAAGGCACAACTAATGTGGACGGAGTTTTTATTACTACCTGCTTCCGCTGTGCTGAAGGAGCTATTGTACGGAATGAGGTCAGAAGATACATCCACAGGCATTCCAATATCCCGGTAATTAGCTATTCATTTACAGAAAGTACCAGTGCAGGTACCCTGCTTACCCGCCTGGAAGCCCTGACCACAGTTGTCAGACGCAGGCACCTTCTTACAAGGGAAACTCAGGCCGGACTGACTGCGGGGATAGATTCGGGATCAACAACTACAAAAGCCGTGGTAATGAGGGACAACAAAATTATAGGCATGGGCTGGGTGCCTACAACAAAAGTCCTTGAAAGCGCTGAAGAAGCCTACTCTATTGCTTTAAAAGAAGCCGGGGTTTCCAGGGAAGAGATCCAGGCTCTCGGTACAACCGGATACGGTCGCTTCCTTATAGGCAATAGTTTTAAAGCCCAGCTTGTCCAGGAAGAAATAACTGTTAACTCAAAAGGAGCGGTTTACCTTGCAGATAGGCAGAGAGGTCCTGCAACCGTTATTGATATTGGCGGTATGGACAACAAGGCAATTTCGGTTGAAGATGGGATTCCCGGCATGTTTACAATGGGTGGGATCTGTGCCGGAGCGTCAGGACGTTTCTTTGAGATGATCGCAAAGCGGCTTGGTGTAGATATTACCGAACTCGGAGCCCTGGCGGTCAAAGGTATGCATGAAAATGTATCCATGAACAGCTACTGCATAGTCTTTGGAACTCAATCCCTTGTAAATTCTCTTGCAAAAGGAGCTACTCCTGAAGACGTGGCTGCAGCCGCCTGCTATAGTGTGGTAGAACAGATCTACGAACAGCAGTTGCAGGAAGTAGATGTTAAAGAGCCGCTGATTCTTGTAGGTGGGTCTTCTCTAATTGCAGGAGTCCCAAAAGCCCTCGGAGAGCTTCTCAAGATCGATGTCCTTGTACCCGAAAATTCCCATATGATAGGGGCAGTAGGGGCAGCTTTGCTTGCTTCAGGCTTTGTGGAGGAGTGAGGAAAAGATGGATTCGCTTGAGATCTTTGCTGTCGAGTCCGCAATTGTTTCGGAGCAGGAGTTTTACAGGAAAATTATCGAGGACAACCTTGCAAGTCTCAAGCTTGCTCCGGCAATAGGGAGAATAAAGGTAGTGCTGAGACCTGAAGATTCCCTCTTTCAAATGGCTATTATCCTTAGGGATGTAGGCACCAAGGTTACAACAATCGATATTGCCGACGTGGACGCAAAACCGGTTGCCGGTGAGATAATAATATTAATCAAAAAAGAGCAGTATATTCCAGAATTACTGGGAAAACTCTGGGAACGTTACGGGAAAGCGAACATCAGCCAGCCAGACCGCTGGACTGTAGCCATAAGTACGGATAGGGCGGAGGAAGAAGCGGCTTTTCTTAAAGATATGATGGTTGCAGATCCCAGACACAGGCTTCATGAAAATCTTGTTGATTTTGCAATCCGTGTCACTCCAGAAGGGTTCAGGGTTCGTTACCACCTATATAAAGGTAATCGGTTTATTTTCGTAGCTTCCGAGGAAGCATTAAAACGTGAATGGGTTGAAGAAGCAGAGACAATGCTCGAAGAACTGATGAAAGGAGGGAAAACATAAGATGGCAGTACTTCGACCCTATCTGTATACAGGCGGCGTACACAAGCATGGGCTTTTGATCGAGTTGCTGGAAGACCTGGGAGGTTACATAATCCAGAAAATAGTTACAGGAACTGAAGTCAATCTTATAATGCTCATTCCTGAGAAAGATATCCAGGTAGTAAAAAAACTATCTGACGAATTGCTTGGGATTATGGTAGAAGCTCCCCTGACTGGAGTTGAGCTCGCAGTTGTTTCGCCGACCCTTGCCTCTCATCACCTTCCACATTCAGCCTGTGACGTGGCAGAGTACCTGCGCCACCCTGGAGCTAACACAAACATGATAGGGCTTGCAAGAGGAATGGGACGCAGAGTATCCCTCTCCACGGATTACGAAAGGAAACTTATCAACGAGCATGATATTGCAGTTTTCACGTTTGGATCTTTCAGTGACTGCATTATAAACAAGAAGCCAAAACTCTTTGAAGGGATAGAAATACCGATTGTGGTTACGGGTGGGCCTGACCTGAAAACCGAAGATGTTCCAGGAGCAGACCTGTATGTTGGAAATATCGGGAGGACTTCTCACAGGTTAAGGAAAACTGAGGAAATTAGCGCCCTTGATAAACTCAATGAAGGGATTGGGAAGATTGCTGATAATATTCGTAAACAGCAGGCAAGAGATCCCCTCGCAGTGATTCCTGCCAGAGTGATGAAGGAGATTGAAAACCAGGTCCCTGAGATCCAAACTGTACTTTCTCCTGCTCCACTTACCCTCCAGCTTAACGGGCTCAGGGTCAAGTTGCCTTATGATGAATTCCACGAAAGGCTCGAAAGACTGGAATTTGATGAAGGGGTTACGCTTTCCGAGCTTGCAAATATTTTGAGATCAAAAATGAAAAATTATATATTGATAAAAATCAAATCTAAGTCTGACATTGGTTTTGCAATTTGATCCGGATACTGTTGCTTTAAGAGTTTATCAACTTTACATTTTACTGGGTTCGTGTCTCTTCACTTATCCTTTAAACTGTAAAGCCTACCAGGAAAACGGTGAACTAACCCTTTTTCCACGTTAATCTATGCTGGTGGTTTCGTATGGAACTTGAGGACATTGTGGAAATTTTGAAAGCGGACCCTGAGAGAGTTGTTCCTGAGCTCCTTGAGGATGTCCGGAATCAGTATGGCGAAATTCCTTATATCATGAACTTTATGAAAGATCTTCCAGAAATCTTCATTCCGAAAACACTTTATGATAACTCCATAATGAGGGAATTCAAGAACCTGGACCCGGAAACAGTAGAACTTATTTCGATAGGCGTGGCTTCTGCCCTTCGGTGTGAGCATTGCCTGAAAATGCACATCAGAGTTGCAAAAAGAAGAGGGATAAATAAAGAAAAGATATTTTACGCCATTATGATAGGAGCGTCCATTTCCAATGCTGCTGTACTCGCTGAAAGTACAAGAGCGCTTGCAGCCGAATTTCCAGGTGATGGAAGTGGGGATGAGGAAAGAAAAGGAAAACAATGCCTTGATCCTAATTGTGAGATATGTGATATTTCCCGAGCTGCTCTTAAGTAAATAGACAATCCAGTTAATAGACAATCCAGTTAATAGACAATCCAGTTAATAGACAATCCAGATAATAGACAATCCAGATAATGGACAGATCCAGTAAATAGACAATCCAGTTAATATATCAATTCGATTTTTGTAGTCTTGTGAACTACCACCGAGCTAAAG
>DADO01000139.1:0-5301 GCA_002509325.1 Methanosarcina sp. UBA402
TGGTGATTTTTACAGTAAATAGCTGAAGCTAAAATATTAGGGCCATACTGAACTGGATATTTCACAGATTCGGGAAAAACAGATTTGTTCAACTTTCCACAATCAGGACAGGTCTTTATCTGACTTTTATGTTCTGTAACAATTAGATTTACAGGAGGAATATCAAATACCTGTCTTTGGGTTAGATTTCTCTTTGACAAAGAAATCAGTTGAAGGAGGCCTACTGCTGTTACAGCTATTTTGATTTAAGCGAGCTTCTAAAACCTTTACACGTTCTTCAAGCTCAGAAATACGAATGGCTTGTTCTTCTATGATAGTCTCAAGTCGCTGGATTACAGAAATTACAGCTTCAGGACCAGCTTCATAGATAGAAAGAATCTCTTCATGGCTGAGCATAACAACAAACAAAATAAGAGTCAATTTATATCCAATTTTTCCTCGAAAAGAGGAAAAATTGTAGCCTTTAAAAAGCTACCTGAATAGATACCATTTTTCTTTCCTTTACCTATTCTTTCTGAGTTATTCTTTGCTTTCTTTCTTCAGGCAAAGAAACCAGTCAAGGCAGTACATGTTTTCTTCTGGCTTACCAAGTATTTCTTTTACATCTTCCATTGAGCTAGGAGCTGGAATAATTACATCTTCTCATGGCTGCCAGTTTGCTGGAGTTGCTACTTTTTCGTCCTGGTTTTTCTGCAGGGCGGTCACAAGCCTCTTTATTTCCTGCATATTTCTTCCGGCCGACTGCGGGTAGTAAAGCATTGCTCTTATCTTTGCCTCAGGATCTATGATAAATACGGCTCTTATAGCCTGTGTGGTTGAGGCATTTGGCTGGATCAGTCCATATTTTTTCACAACATCCATTTTCAGGTCAGCAATTACAGGGAACCTGACCTCTACGTTCTTCATCCCTTTATACTCAATTTTCTCCTCAATCCTCTTAAGCCATGCAATGTGAGAGTACACACTATCTATAGAAAGCCCTATAAGATCAGTGTTCATTTCTTTGAATTCTTCCTGCATACTGGCAAAAGTCAAGAATTCAGTTGTGCATACAGGCGTAAAGTCTGCAGGATGACTGAAGAGTACTACCCATCTACCTTTGTAATCTTCAGGGAAACTAATTGGTCCCTGAGCCGTCACTGCTGTAAACGCGGGTGCATCATCTCCAACCAGAGGCATGTGTGTCTGTTCATACTCGGTTTCTACCATAGTCTCACCTATATTTTTAAGAGTGTCCCGTTTTGTCCGGGATCTGGAAACTGACTCGAGTTTCGGGGATTTAACTCTTAAAAACACTGCCTTTTCCCTGATCTCTTCCATAAGTTATCTTAGTATTGTTCTATTATTATAAATTTATCCAAATAAAACGCGAAAACTTCTATTGTTAGAAATATGTTTTTAAAAAGTCGCTTTCCTCAAAATTTTTATTCCCACGCCACAGATCAGATCCTGAGGCAAACTTTGATTGATATTTGAGCTATTTTTAAGTTATTTTTGTTTAAACTTATTATTTTTCTTTATTAAATATTTTAAAGACGTTTTTGGAACATTCTAACTCTTTAACTTATTATTTTTAAAAAAGGAGCGTTTTACGCCCTTCTTCTGGAAAGTAATTTATCTTGGAAATCCTTTCTTATATGGGGGTTAAATGAGGGAGTTTGTTCGGCCAAAGGTTGTGGTTAGTAGATGCCTTGGGTTTGACCACTGTCGATATAATGGGGGAATAATAAGCAGTTCGATAGTAGCAAACCTCATGGAGTATGTTGATTTCCTGCCAGTTTGCCCGGAAGTGGAGATAGGGCTTGGTATTCCAAGAGAACAGGTAAGAATAGTTCTTGAGGACGGGGAACAGCGGCTTGTCCAGTCCGCTAGCGGCAGGGATGTAACTGAAGTTATGGAGGCATTTTGCATTGACTTCCTTGATGCTGTAGGAGATGTTGACGGTTTTATTCTGAAATACCGGTCTCCTTCCTGCGGAATTAAGAACGTGAACGTTTACCCGAATGCAGCACTCAAGTCAGGGGCAATTGGGAAAACATCAGGGTTTTTCGGGGGCGCAGTCCTGAAAAAATTTCCTTGTCTTGCCATAGAAGATGAAGGAAGGCTAAAAAATGCCCGCGTAAAAGAATATTTCATGATTAAACTCTTCATGCTTGCTGCTTTCCGAAAAGTTAAATCCGAAGGCAGCATGAAAGACCTTGTCGCATTTCATACCGAGAATAAGTATCTTCTCATGGCGTATAGACAGGCAGAACTCGGGAAACTCGGAACTATTGTTGCGAATAAAGAAAGAAAAACCTTTCAGGAACTAGTCTTTGAGTACGAGAGGCACCTTTACAGCACCCTCTTCAGACCTCCAAGGTATACTTCAAGTATTAATATGCTCATGCATGCCTTCGGACATTTTTCAGAGAAACTCTCGAGCCAGGAAAAAGCGCTATTTTTTGACTGGATCCAAAAATACAGGGAAGGAAAAATCTCTCTTTGCCCTGCAATTAATGCCATCAGGTCATGGGCCGTACGCTTTGAAGACCAGTACCTTCTGAATCAGACCATTTTTGAACCCTATCCAGAAGGCCTGATGGAAGTGGACCCTGTATATTCCCACCTCAGGGACGACCTCTGGAAATGAACTCACAGGCTATGCAATTCTGGGTGGGGATAATCTTATGAAAAGTGTTACCGCTTTGCTTTATTTCCTTTTACTCATTTCTCTTGCCGTATTTCTCTTAACCTGGCCTTGCCCTGAAACTTTTGTGGACTCCGGCATAGGCGATATTGAAAAGAATCTGGTCGGAGTAAATATCTTAAATTCCGAACCTTGTAATACCTCGATTACAGAAGAGCCAATCACTCCCGGCACATCTTTCCGAACTTACTCATGGGATTACGAAGGCCGCCTGTGGCAGCTTACCCTACCCCTTGATGATGAACTTTATGAAATATATACATCCAGGACTCGAAACAGGGATTATGACCTGTTTGCTTCAGATCCGTACGATGACTGGTTGATTAAGGATATTGCAGATGCTTTATTTTCTCTCTCAAAAGCTTATGGGCTTGAGGAAAGCAAAATTCCGGGCATCTGCATTTCTTTTGTCCAATCCCTTAATTATATCTCGGATTTTGAGAGCTCGGGTTACGACCAGTACCCCCATTTTCCTTATGAAACTCTCTATATTAACGGCGGGGACTGTGAAGATACTTCAATCCTCTCCGTGGCAATTCTTCAGGAGATGGGTTACGACGCTGTCCTCCTGGAACTCCCTGAACATATGGCTCTCGGGATAAAGTGCGGCTCCGAGCAAAAGGGCAGGAGTTTCGAGTACGAAGGCAGCAATTATTACTATCTCGAGACTACGGGCAGTAACTGGCAGATAGGGGAAATCCCCAAAGAATATGCAGACCAGCCTGTACGTATCGTCCCTGTTTACAGAAGACCCATGATTAATCTTGATTTCAAAGCGCGGTGTGAATACTCAAAAAAAGAAGGGGTTGTTGATGTCAATGTCACTGTAAGAAACGTAGGTTCGGAGAGAGCTGAAAATACAACCATTTACGTTGCCCTTCAGGCTGAAGATAAGCTTTCCTGGTGGGACCAAATTGAAAGTTCTCCAGTTACGATTGAGCCGGAAGAAGTTTACAACTATACTGCGAAAGGTCTTAAGGTTCCTGCAGGGGAAAAATTCAGAGTATATGTGCAGGCATTCGGGGAGAACCTTGTATCTGAAAACATAACCAGCAAGTGGACTAAAATCTGAGAATCCAGGGCTATGGCATGTTTTGGTTCTGGCATGTCTTTATAAGAAAAAAGATTGCGATGTAATAAGCTAGCCTAAAAAGTTAACTTATACCTGCAAATACAGAGATTTCGACGAATTTCTTAATCTCCAGTTACTTATAAATCGAATATAAGCAATCTATTTAGCTTATTAAAGCAGTTTGTAACTAGGGATGGTCAAATGAAAAAATTGTACAGATCAAGGAAGAATAGGATTATTGCAGGGGTATGCGGTGGGATAGGTGAATACTTTAAAATTGATCCTACACTTGTAAGGCTTTTATGGTTGTTCGTTTCTATAGCGGGTGTGGGAAGCGGTGTAGTCGCATATATAATAGCCTGGATTATAATTCCTGAGGAGCCCTGACTTCTCGAGTAAAAATCTGAATTCATCTTCTGAAAATTTAAAATTTCGGAGAAGTAGCTTTGTAGAAATCCTTTATTTGATCCAAATAATTTCTACAAATTTTTTGTTTATATTATAGACTAACGGTTCAATTTTTATTTCTTTGATCTGATATAAAGGCAGTGTGCTTAATTTTCTGTAATATTACAAATTTGGGAAAGTTATTGGGTTAAAATTCTGTATCAGAAGATCAATTTCTCCTATAGTATACAAAAACTTGACTTAGAATTTACAGTAAATTCGCGACACTGCAGATATAAATCAAGAAAACTTTAATTTTGTAACATCAAATTCATGGAACAACTATGCTTAGATTCAATGGTTCATCGGGATTCATATCTATACCAATATGTAAAATAGCTATATCGCTCAAATTCCAGGGACAACTAAAGTTTCTATGATATTGTTATCTAATGTAACTTCAATGTATGTCCCCGCTGCCATTCCAACTGGATAATAACTTTCTATTTTTTCTTCATGACTTAAAACGTATGATTCATTAAATATAGAAGTGTTTTTTGAGTCAAATAATTTTACAATGATTTTATGATTTACATTTCCCTTATTATATATGGTAATATAGGTATTATTATCTGTTTTGTCAGGGAGATGGCTATTTCTAATAATAGAAGGTAAAACAATAATGCTCACTAACAAAAGAAATATGCCTATAAATATGATCAGAAATTTCCTTTTTGACCTTTTAACCCTTAATTAAGAATCTATTCCGTATATAATTTATAAGTAGTGTGCCAATTTTCGGTAAAACTACAAATTTTTAAAAGTTCTTGATTTGAAAATTCGATATCAATGCCTCTTAAGGCTATACTATGGGGTTCTGGTGAGCTTGGAAAGTACATCCAAACTCCATAAACTACTTTATATCAAACCTTTATAAGTTTTATGTGCAAATTCTCTAACTATGCGATTTTCAGATTTAGAATTAACCTGAAATTATTCCTTGGTCTTTGATTGTTAGATGATTTGGTTATAAACTTTATATCTTAAGTTTGACAGATAATACTAATTAGTACTGTATTTTCATATAAAAAACGCATTGTATAGACATCAAACATATTGGAAAAATAAAAACTGTCAAAAATCATAAGATACA
>DADO01000139.1:5489-16576 GCA_002509325.1 Methanosarcina sp. UBA402
ACTTTGAATTGTATAAAGAAAACAGCAGCATGAAGCTCATTTAAACTTCCTTAAATGTATGCTTCTGTAAAACTAAGGTTATATATGAGCATATCGCCTCAACTCTGTTTAAATATAGAGCCTACACAAAACTCAAAATTTGCTTTCGGTTCCCGCATTTTTAGTGACCAATCGAGCTTCAGATCGTGAAGGCGATCCAGAGTAATTCTGATAATTGAAAATGAAAATGGGTTTTGGAATGAACTCAGTATCTACTGGTATTGAAGTTTTCAGGAAGCTCCAGAGGAGCCCCCATTCTTCGAGGAAATAATGACTTGCATAAGAACTTTCATGTTCTTTTTTCGTTTTTTCGGCTCTAATTCGGCCTATTCTTCGAGAGAAATAATGACTTGCATAAGAACTCGTAAATCCTGTTGCATCAATTGCTGTAATGGAAGCATTTTCTCCATGAGCCAATCCCAAAACTCAAAATTGCCTTTCTCCATGTTGAAACTTGAATAGCCAATCGAGTCTCTGATCATGAAAATTGTATGTAAATTGTTAGTAAGTAAAAAATGGCTTTTGGGATGAGCTCCATGTGAATAAAGTAAGCTTTAGAGTTCTTGATAAATTAGGTTAAAATGAAGAAGGAACTCTAGGTACAAACTTTTGAATAGTAGTGTGATGAGGGATCTTATCAAGGTCAAGTTTTTCCTTTATACTGTTCATGAGGTCAATAAGTTCTACAAAATTACAATAGTCTGTCCTTATATATTCCTTAAGTAAAACAAGAACAAGAAGCTGATGTTGAGCATAAACACGTTTAGAGTATTTGTAGGAGTAGAGGTTTAGTCTAGAAGCTGAACCGTTTTAAGACTGAGATCAATAAATTTAATATATTTATTTGATGTAGGGATTGCTCCTCATTTACTACAGAGACGGAGAAATCTAAACTTAAATCCTAAACTTTTCCCACACGAATCCTGCAGCAGAGTTTGTGAAGTAGTCCTCCCGAATTATTTCGGGAGATTCACTATTCTCTGTTTACCTCAAGCTTAAACAGTCTGGTTGAAAAGCTGGTCTATAAACCATTCGGGATCGAACTTTTTCAAATCTTCATAGCCCTGTCCTACCCCGAAAAAGAGAATGGGTTTGCCTGTAATATAGGCAATGGATATGGCGGCTCCTCCCTTGGCATCAGCATCGATTTTTGTCAGAATGGACCCATCAATTGGCACAGCTTCATTGAACTGTGCAGCCCTTTCAACGGCATCGTTACCTGCTACGGCTTCATCTACAAAAATTATAAGATCTGGAGTGCTTACTCTGCAGATCTTTTCCATCTGTGACATAAGGTTAAGGTTGGTATGCATTCGGCCTGCAGTATCGGAAAGTACAAAATCGATTTTATGGCCTTTTGCGTACTGTACAGCATCGTAAATAACTGCCGCAGGATCAGCTCCAGGCTGGTGTTTTATCATTTTTACTCCAAGCCTGTTGGCATGAATCCCGAGCTGGTCGATAGCGCCTGCTCTGAATGTATCTCCTGCAGCCAGAACTACCGAGTAATCCGATTTGAGCAGCCTGTGTGTCATTTTTGCAATCGAGGTTGTTTTTCCGGTCCCGTTAATTCCAACAAAGACAATATGGACAGGTTTTTCCCTATCCTTTACATACTCGTCAAAATCAAAAGTATTGGCAGATACTACATCCAGGATAGCTTTTTTCAAGGCTGCCTCTACAATCTCTCCGGTATTGCTGCCAATGCGTTTTGTAGTACCTGTGAGCTGTTTTTTCACAGATTCCACAATAGCCTCGGAAACCGAAAGAGCAAGGTCGCTTTCAAGAAGCCCCATTTCAAGTTCCCAGAGAGGCTCTTCCAGGTCTTTGCTGTCCAGATAAACCTCTCTGTTAATAACCAGGGCTTTTGCTTTTTGTGTAAATCCGATCTTTGAGAACCTTTTAAAAAAAGACTTTTTCTCTTCAGGTATGGGTTCTTCTTTGGTTTTGCTCTCTGCCTTTTTTTTTCTGTCTTCCAGTTTTTTCCTGTATTCAGCCTTTTTCCTATCTTCTACAGCAGCAGGTGCAGTCGTTACAGGTTTGACTTCTACGGGTTCGACTTCGTGACTTTCCTCTTCCAGAGGCGTTTCAAGAGCTTCTTCCTCCAGAATGGGCTCAATATTTTCTTCAAAGCCTTCTTCAGTCTCAGGTGCAGGTTCTATCACCGGTTCAATAGCTACTGCTTTATCGTCAATGGTTTTGCTGAGGGCCTTTTTAAAATTCCCAAGTTTTTCTTTGAATTTGCTGAACACAGGATCCCATCCCAAAGAAATTTAATAAAAAATAGGCAATTAATTAAAATAAAGGCTTTTGTTCTAAACTACAGGTTTTGATTTTTATCATTTTATCTAAGCCAGGTTTTTTAAGCCTGGCCAGACTGCTGAAGCCTTACAGCTTCAGATTCCAGGGCCTGCAGACCCTGTACATATTTAGTCAGTGTAGTATTCATTTGTTCGAAAATTTTCATAAGCTGCGCTTTACGGCGGTTCAGGGTCTCAATGGCTTCATCTGCGGTCTTTTCTGCACTGAAACCTGCTCCAAGATCTACAATAACCTTTTCTGCATTTTTAATTTCGGCATAAACGAATGAACCAAAACCAACAGGTACCATTGTTTCAGCAGGTTTTCCTTCTGCTGAAGCGCTCTTAAGCTCGTTAATGGTTACAATTGTCTGGTCACAATTTGTAATGGAAGCCTGAACCATATTCGCCTGCTGCCTTATGGCTTCAATCTGTCTCTGGAACTCCTGATGCTTAACTGCCAGATTCCTGATATCTTCACTGACTTCTTCCATGTCCTTCACATCTCAACAATGCTTTCGATCTTGATCTCTCTTCTCTTAATACCGTGTTTGCTTCCAAAGACGGAATAGACCTTATCTGTTGCATTCTTTTCATTCTGACTTGCGATCTGCTTTGTGAAATTTGCCCAGGATTTTCCTGCTTTAAATTTGCCTTTAACAATAAAGTTCTTCATCTTGGTCACCACTCTTGCTGTAGCTTTATTCCGAAACAGGTGGATAATTAATAATTACTCTATGAATCCGAGAGCTTCCTCGATTCTTCCAAGTTCGGGTCCTGTAGTGTCTGAACCTGCCAGATAACTCTTTGAGTTCGCAAGCAGGCCTGAGCCTAACATTTGAGTCCCAAAATTCGTAGTCCCTATGTATACCGGAAGTTCGAAGATCTCTTCTAGAATTTCTCTTTCTGAGGATGTCACTTTCGGGTGTACTAGAAGCCCTTTATTAGTAACAGCTCCTGCCATTCCTACATTCTTTATCCCGGCAATTGTTCCCCTGTATACTTCTACCTTAAGGGTGTTTGCAATTGTCTCAATAACCCTGTCTGACAGTTCGGGGTGGACAAGTGCTGCAAAATCGTTTGCAAGTATTATGTTTCCGACTGCATTCAGCTTACCTGGAAGGATCTCAGCTTTAACTCCTGTCAGCTCTTGTATCTTCCCAGTATCGGTCCCGTATGAAAAAAGGAAGCCGTTTGAGTTTCCTCTGGAAAGGGCTCCGATAGCAACGCTTCCGTTTACAAGAGTCTCAATGACTCTTGCATCAAGTGAATCCTCAAGTATGTCACAGGTTTCGGGTTTTGTTCCAGGAGGAACGAGAACAACATCTTCTGTGCAGGTTGCAAAGACCCCAATAATCGGGGTGTCGTAAATATCCACTGTTCGAATCATATTCTTTGAAGCTTCGCGTTTTCTGGTATATTTTATTGGGCGAGTTCTGCCTGTACCTCGCCATCTGCGAATTTTACAGCTCTGACCCGGATGGAGAGAGGAGGCTTTTCACAACCTTTTTCCCAGAGGCACTCATTAATTGATTTGTCCAGTTTGACCTGCACTGAATCAACTTTCATATGCCTTACAAGAAAACCTCTTACTTCAGTAACTGCTCTGTTTGCTCTTTTCCATGCAGGTACGTTCTTTACCGTCCTGAGGGGGATGGTATAGATCTGTTCTTTTACCATATCATCTGCCATTTTTTCCCACCTTTCTCGCTTACTTCACATCCAGGCTTCTTCTTCTCCAGTGCCTGCGTTTGGGATGACTCACTACCTTCCGGTTAGTTTTTACAATAACCCACACTGGAACGCGTGTGTTCTGTTTGTGCGCCTTAGCCAGGCGCATTTTCTGTCCTTTCATGTTATGACTCAAGTGGATCACACCTGTTGACTTGTAAGTAATTTTATTTGTTAACTTCCAGTTATATCCGATAATTAGCTGATTGTGATCTTAACCCTTGCGTAATTAAGGTTTTTATCCTACCGGGTTAAATGGCAGTTTTTAAAGCCATATCCGATAAATTCTATTAAGGTCTCGGTTAATCTGCAGCAGTATAAGGGTTGAATATAACTCGATTATTGTATAAATCTTTATTCCAGAACTTTCTCCTCTCGGAAGAATGCCTGATTTCAAGCACGCCTTTTTCAGGGAAGTTCTTTTCTGGAAAGCACATGGGACTGGATATGGGCAGGAAATAGTTCTGTTATTTTTTCTTCACCATCTCTCTGCCTGATTAACTCCCTGAGCTCGGTTTCGTAGTCTGCTTTCGGAATACTCTCACTCGGCCCTTCTTCAATTCTCAGATAACGATCTACAAGAATACTTACAGTTTTTCTGCCATATCCTTTCAAAGGGCAAATATACTGAATTCCTAATCGATCCTCGATGCTTCGTATCTGTGAGATTGAGAGCACAGGAACTCTATCATCTCTTCGGGTTCCGTCAGCAATGAATTTAACTTCTGGATCCGAAGCAAGGGTTTCTATGGCTTTTTCATGGATGTAATTAATAGCGCTTTTCGGGAAACCGTCTTTCATTACTTTCTCGTAAGCGTTTTCAAGGATTTCCCGTTCCAGAGAAAGAACTTTATGTGGAAACCCTAACTCTTTTGCAGTTTTTGCTGCCAGCTCACCATTAGGAAGCAGGCCAAAACTGCAGGTCACGAGTTCTATCTCAAAAAACGGTTCCATTAAAAGGGCAGAGAGCGAGCTGTCCTTTCCTCCACTAAAGAGGACTGAAATTTTCATTGTGTTTAAACCCGAGTTATGGATGTCTTACGTTTTTTTGGCTGCATCCTCATCAGGAGCGTTTTAAGCTGTTCATCGTCGATTTGAGACGGGAGCCTTCCACTCTGAGCAAGCGAAATCAGCTGTATTTCAAGCTGTTCTCCAAGAGCTGGCCTTGACATCTTCAGGGTTGTAAGGCGTTCTCTAGCTTCAGGAGTCAGAATTTGCCTCAGGATGGCCTGCTTTTGAGCTTCCATCTCAGCTCTGGCCTGTTCCTGCTGGTAAGCAGCCTGTATGTCAGTCTGCTGGCCCTGCGCCTGCTGTCTCTGAATTTCTGCTAGCCGTCTCTTTCGGATTTCATTGAGTTCGTCGTCCATCATAGGCAAGGCAATCACCCAAAAAAACCGGTTATCCGGAATAATCTAGATAAGATTAATAATATTTAGAAGGGAATCCTAAGAAAATTTTCAGGTGCCCTTCAAATGGAATTTCTCAGTATTTTGCAAGTTCAGGGATCTTCTCAAGAAGTTCCTGCTTTAACTCATTGGATGCGTTGTCAAGCATGGAACGTCCCTTTGCAGACACTGTTCTTCCGTCCTTTACTTTTTGGAGGTAACCTGCAGCTTCAAGCTGCTGTACTGCCTTTCTGGCAATCGAACCGCTGCCTTTTGCTTTGTGGTTTGGTTTTGACCCGTTATCCTTCTTCCCACCGTATACTGAGCGGAGCCTTTCAATTCCTATAGGCCCGTCGGTGTAGATTCTTCTCAGGACTGCAGCGGATCTGATATACCACCAATCATCGTTGTTCGGAGGGAGTTCCTTGTGCACTCCAGTCTTTACGTTCTTTGCCCATTCAGGGGGAACGATATTTTCGTTTTCTTTAAGGATACCTGCAACCTTTTCAATAAGTTCCATTGCAGGGACATCAAATACTGTTGTCATGCTCGCCACCTTTTCTAAATTAGGTTTTCTCTGCAGATCCAGGGAGATAGAGCCGATTCTTCTCCTTTAGCTGCCAGAAATTTACTTTTCCCGAAACGAGGTAACTCATTCTCTTTCGAGAGGTCCTTTCCAATCTTTATAGCTGGATTATGGACTCTTATGGTTTGGGCTTTCAGGCCCGATAAGCCGGTAAACGTGATATTAGTTTAAACTGGAAGGAGGTTGATATATTTATCAATTACTGTGTTTAGGTAATCATGTATAATCGATCAGATGATTTTGAGTGTGAAAAACTTCAAACTGAAAAACGATCTAATTGTACCGAATTGGCTTTTGTCAACTGACTCAAGTGCCAATATCCAGCGTAATTACTTTCAAGCTATAAAAGCATTGTGCGGATTCGTAGTTAATCGCCTGATAAACATACTCTGAAAGCCAAACAAGAAGTTAAGTCCTGGTTTATTGATGAGGTAAATGCACACAAAAACATATCTCATTAGTTTCAAGAAGTCTCTGTTTAGGTAAAACTGTTCTTTGATTCATGTTAGTTTGTCATGAAGTCGGCTCTAGGCGATTAAAATGCGTATAATATATAAATATATGAATTATATTATTTATGATATCTTAGTGTGGTATGAGCATTAAAAACAATATTCAATGTTACATTTTATCCTGAAAATAAGACATTACTACAACTTCTATCACTTCTTTTTATTACTAGTGCTTCAATGGATTTCTGCTTAATTAAGCTCTGAACTGCAAAGTAATATATTGTGTATATTTATGAGTCATATGCTTTGATAATTTCAAGCTTTCTTACCACGGGAGCGCAGAGGGTCATGAATACTCCGTCCTTTAGGGTGGGGTGGGTGGCCGCACGCAATTTGATTTTATCATAGAAAATGTAAAACTGTAATATAAAAATTTAATTATAAAATGGAAATTTATTCTCAATATTTTATTAATTTCTTTTATAGAGAAAAGGATTTATATAATATCACGTTTTCAATTCTTTTTCATTAGATCTTAAACATTAATGTACTGGGGAACTACGCATTGAATAAAGTAAGAAGGTAACATACTTTATTTATGTATGAGTAACGATCTTAAAATAATTGTACAGAACGTGCCTTAACCACGGTACAGCGTGAAGAACACCGAATTGAAAATGAGGCATACCATTGACAAAAGTTATAGAAATCTCTCCAACCACGAGACATGAGGGCCACTCCAAGCTCACCCTGAAGGTGAATGATCAGGGTATCGTCGAGCGAGGAGATTGGCTCTCCATCACCCCGGTCAGGGGTATTGAGAAGCTCGCTATAGGTAAGACGATGGACCAGGTCCCGAAGATTGCCTCTCGGGTCTGCGGTATCTGTCCTATCGCCCACACCCTGGCAAGCATAGAGGCCATGGAGGCCTCGATTGGCTGCGAAATCCCTACGGACGCAAAGCTCCTGCGGGTCATTCTCCATGCCGCGAACCGCCTTCACAGTATTGCCCTGCACAACATTCTGATCCTCCCAGACTTTTACATCCCTGGGACGGAGACGAAGATCAACCCCTTCATCAAGGAGGAGCCTTTCAGGAGCGTTGCGGCGAGGATCTTCCGCATCCGTGAGATCGGACAGACCATTGGAGCTATCGCAGGCGGCGAGGCAATCCACCCCTCCAACCCGAGGGTCGGCGGGATGTACCGCAATGTGAGCCCCCGGGCAAAGCAGAAGATGGCGGATCTGGCGAAAGAAGGCCTTGTCCTTGCCCACGAGCAGATGGAGTTCATGCTCGAGGTTATCAGAAATATGCAGAGCCGGGAGTTCGTTGACGTAGGAGGCAAGCAGATCCCGATTCCCAAGACACTCGGGTACCACAACCAGGGAGTCATGGCTACATCTTCGATGTACGGCTCATCCAGTCTGGACGAGAATCCCACGTGGGACTTTGCTCGGTGGAAAGAAACCCGACCATGGGACTGGTACATGGGTGAGGTAACCATTGATCTTGAGGACCCGAGCTATCCAATCGGAGGCACCACAAAGGCCGGTACCAAGGTCAACCCCAGGATGGAAGCCTGCAACAGTGTTCCGACCTACGACGGTCAGCCGGTTGAGGTAGGTCCGAGGGCAAGGCTAGCCACCTTCAAGAACTTCGACGAGAAG
Organism: Methanosarcina sp. UBA402; assembly: GCA_002509325.1. Lineage (GTDB taxonomy): Archaea > Halobacteriota > Methanosarcinia > Methanosarcinales > Methanosarcinaceae > Methanosarcina. The sequence goes on from DADO01000139.1 coordinate 13,651, forward strand.
GGCACCTTCGCCCAGCACATCGCCAGGCAGATGGAGTATCCCGACTGCTGTTACACCATTCTCAAGTGCCTTGATGACCTGGATACCTCGGGCAAGGTCCTTGCTGACCATATTCCCCAGGGAGACGGATCTATGGGCTGGGCTGCAAACGAGGCCCCACGCGGGACCGATGTTCACCTCGCACGGGTGAAGGATGGGCGGGTGCTATGGTACGAAATGCTTGTACCCACCACCTGGAACCTCCCAACCTGCAGCCGCGCTCTGACTGGAGCGCCCTGGCAGATTGCCGAGATGGTCGTCCGAGCCTATGACCCGTGTGTCTCGTGCGCAACCCACATGATCGTGCTAGATGAGGAGAACAAAATAGTCGCCCAGAAGCTCCTTGATTGGTGAAGAGAATGGAAACTCTGTACTCCGAGATCGTGGTGGCAGGCTGCGGAAATCCGCTTTATGCGGATGATGGGTTTGGACCCGCAGTCGTGGAAGGTCTTAAGGAAATCGAGCTTCCCGAGAACGTTACGGTCGTTGACGCGGGGCTTGGAGGTCCCCATTTCATCTTTACCCTCCTAAATCCAGAGTCCACAAAGGCTCTTATCATCGTTGACATCGCGGACTTCGGGGGGAAACCCGGCGAGCTCAGATGGCTCGGCGTTGACGAGCTTCCCGCGGGGAGCTACCGGGACGCCCACTCCTGGGATCTGACCGAGCCGCTCCAGCTCATCAAGGACGATATCCGGATCAGGGTCCTTGCATGCCAGAAGAAATACGTTTCTGACCCTGAGATGGTCATCGGGATTACAGACGAGGTACAGAGGGCCATTCCAGGAGCTATATCCGAGATACTGAAGGAAATCGGGATGAACTATGGAACTGCTTAACTCCATCAAGAAAACCATAGGCGGGGAAGCCAAGCCCGCCCATGTTGCGACGGAGAAAAAGGTGGAAGCTACAAAGGAGTGAAACCAGTGGCAAACAAAATCAAGCTTGGACATGTACACTTGAGTGGCTGTACTGGCTGCTTAGTGTCCGTGGCCGATAATTACTTGGGACTCATCAAAATTCTGGATGACTATGCCGACCTCGTTTACAGCCTCACGCTTGCCGATGTCAGGCATATTCCGGAGATGGACGTGGCGCTTGTCGAGGGATCGGTCTGCCTCCAGGACCATGAATCGGTAGAGGAGATCAAGGAGACGCGGGAAAAGTCAAAGATCGTGGTGGCTCTCGGCTCCTGCGCGTGCTACGGGAACATCACCCGGTTCAGCCGCGGCGGTCAGCAAAACCAGCCCCAGCATGAGTCTTTCCTCCCAATAGGGGATATAATCGACGTGGATGTCTACATCCCCGGATGTCCTCCGAGCCCGGAGCTCATAAGGAACGTTGCTGTCATGGCGTACCTGCTTCTGGAGGGGAACGAAGACCAGAAGGCTCTTGCGGGCAGGTACTTAAAGCCCCTCATGGACCTTGCGAAGCGCGGCACAACTGCATGCTTCTGCGACCTCATGAACGAGGTGATCAACCAGGGTCTCTGCATGGGCTGCGGTACCTGTGCTGCATCCTGCCCCGTACGGGCAATCACCCTCGAGTTTGGGAAGCCGCAGGGTGAGCGTGACCTCTGTATTAAGTGCGGCTCCTGTTATGGCGCCTGCCCGAGGTCATTCTTTAACTTCGATGTGATTAATGAATTCGAGGACATCAGCGAGGTAATCGCTGAAGCGCTTAAGGAAGGTGAGAGTGATGATTGAAGATCCTTATCTCGGCAAATACATTACCTGCGTCTCAGCACGGAGTACGGATAAGGAGATCCTCCAGAGGGCGCAGGACGGCGGCATTGCCACCACCCTTATGGTTTATGCCCTCGAGCAGGGGATCATCGACGGGACCATTGTGGCAGGCGAAGGCGACCGACCCTGGGAGCCCAAGCCATTCGTCGCGATGAGCCGCGAGGATATCCTCAAAGCACGAGGGACGAAGTACAGCATCAGCCCCCAGATATCCTGGCTCAAGGAGGCAACCCGGTCCTTCGGCCTCGACAAGGTCGGAGTCACCGGCGTCTGCTGCCAGATGCAGGCGGTCAGGAAGGCTCAGCTCTATCCCATCAACATGCGGGATATCCCGAATAAGGTCGCCTTTACAGTAGGGCTCTTCTGCATGGAGAACTTCCCATATGAATCCATGCAGACCATTGTCGAGGACCATGCAGCCCAAAGCCTTAGCTCCGTGAAGAAAATGGATATCGGGAAGGGCAAGTTTTGGGTCTATACGGAGCGTGGGAATGTCGCTACCCTGCCACTCAAGGAGACCCACAAGTACGAGCAGCCCGGCTGCCACGTCTGCCTCGACTATGTGTCCAACCTCGCTGACATCTCAACCGGCTCGGTCGGGAGCCCAGACGGCTGGTCCACGGTTTTCATCCGCACCAAAGTGGGGAACGAAATCTGGTCCAAAGCGATCGCTGCGGGTCTGTTTGAGACGAAGCCCATCGAGGAGGTCAAGCCCGGCCTTGAGCTCGTCACGAAGCTTGCGAAGGCGAAAATTGACAAAAACCAGATAACGGTCGAGGAGCGCAAGACCTTCGGCGTAAACAAGGCGTTAAGGAATCCTTACGCCTAAACTTTTTTTGTTATGGAAATTATTCGCGTTATATACGCTGAATCTGGGGATGGTATAGATTCTCATCCCCAAAATGACTCAACTGAAAGCTTACCAATTTTCATTTTTGTACTGTTATTCTGGGTTAGTGCTTCGATTCAATATCTCCTCAATAGATCACGGATAAACACAGATGAACACAGATGATTTCAATTCGTATTTATCCATGTCTATGTATGGTTCTTTTACGGAAAACTCATTGACAAGTGTTGATTCAAAGTCCAGTGTAAATATTCAGCCCATATAAAACAACATCAATAGCCATCTTTATTAA
>DADO01000139.1:16788-22954 GCA_002509325.1 Methanosarcina sp. UBA402
TTTTCTTTGACTGCTGGCGATTGACTGCATTTTTTCATTGTTCATAAGTTATTTCTCGATTTCCTCTTTTTCGTTAGAATCAATATCAATAGACATGTTTTGATAGGCTGAATAGTTACAGTCCAGTTTTATTTCCATAATTTGGAATCGATGCACTAAAAACCAAAATCAACAGTCACTGAGAAAAGTGCAGTGTGCCGATTTTTCTGTAAAATCACAAATCTCAAGAAGTTATTAGGTAGAAATATTCCACATCCAGAGTTCCATTTTCCCATCGTACACAAAAATTTGACTTTGAATTTACAGCAAATTCGCGACACTATCTGGGTGTGTATAGGAAGTCTGGATGTGATACTTGGTATACTTAGCAGGAGAAAAGAAAATAATAGATAAATTTCAATTTGTATAATGCCACGCAGTATACTCCTCGCATAGAGTGAATATATATTATGCAAAATCAACACTATTTATGAACAGAACCAAAACTTATAGAAAAATCGACATCCACAGGATCATAGAAGTTTACGAAGTAGAGTGTCGAATAAAATGAGGGTTTTAGGTAGCTTCGGTTTCAGAAATAAGGTTTGTTCAGCTCCGTTGCTGTTTCTCTGATATTAATTCCCATATTTTGAAAAACTTTAAGTTTTAATTCTCTTGGCCTGTATTATGGCAGCTGTCTATTCTCCTTTTTCTTCTTTTTTGCCAGTAGCCGCCCGATATCTGCTCACTTCGTGAGCATGCGGGCGTGGATTGAAGTTTCAGATTAATTTAATTTAATTTAATTTAATTTATTCACATTAGGCTTGAAAATACGTGAAAGGATTGTATTTAACTGGACCTGGTCTTGCTGCAATAGACAATCTGTTGTTGAAAAGATGAAATAAAGAACTGAAAATCTATTCTACCCCCCCTGATATTGTATCCTGGATAGCGGTCTTCCAGGTTCTGGTGGCTGGTACAGGGCAGGCAAAAACGAAGAAAGAATAGTCAGATTAAACATCCAGTACTGCATTATAAGAGGTAATGGGGGATTATGATTATGGCAGCCAATGAAAAAGAAATGAGGATTAAGATAATCAAAGATGGACCGTATCGGGTTACAGGTGAAGTGCCGCTTTTAGAATAGGTAATTGTCACCGATGACGCCGGCCACACCAGAGAATTAATTGATATAAAAGAATACCCTCGGCGAGAAGCCTATATTTTATGCCGTTGCGGCTCATCCGAAAAAAAGCCCTTCTGTGATGGGACACACCGCAAGGTCGGTTTTGACGGTAGCGAAACAGCCAGCAGAAAGCCTTATCTGGAAAAAGCGGAAACTTTTGAAGGTCCTGATTTAAAACTCACCGATGCCTACGAGCTCTGCGATCATTCCCGTTTCTGCCAGCGGTCTGGCGGAATAAGGAATCTCATACAAAAATCAGACGACCCAGAAGCCCGAAAAATCGCCATAGAAGAAGCCATGATCTGCCCGTCGGGACGGCTGGTCCTGTGGGACAAGAAGACAGGCAAACCCTTTGAAAAGGAATTTGAACCATCTATTGTACTGGTTCACGACAAACAAAAAAGTTGTGAAGGTCCCCTTTGGGTTCGAGGCGGTGTCCCCATTGAATCTGCAGATGGCAGCATGTACGAATCCCGAAACAGAGTAACCCTTTGCCGTTGCGGGAAATCAGAGAACAAGCCCTATTGTGACGGCAGCCACTGGATGAACAGCCAGCAGAAGCTCGAGTTCAGGAAGAAGTGGGGCCTGGAATGAGTGAATTCGTTAATTCATAGAGGTTGTTAACTTGCGGAAATAGTAATCTCGCATAACAATCAGGCAATCCAAAAACCAAAATGAAGGATCTACGACTCTATCCTCATGAGACAGCAGGTCGATAATAAACTATACTGCATGGAGTGTACCCTTGATAATGGGCTTATCTGTAAGGACTGCGGGGTCAATAAGGATATTTACTCTCCAGTTCGTAGATCTCTCCAATGCTTTTTGATACACAAACTGAACGAATTGCGAATTTCCAAACTGCCTTATCTATTTTTTCTTCTTTTTTACAGGTAACCGCCCGGTATTTGCTTACTTCATGAGCATGCGGGCGTGGAGGGAAGTTTTCAGATAAATTTTAAAAAGAAATCTGACCACTCTTTAAAAGTCAATAAGGCGTTGCGGGATCTCTATGTATAAAAAACATCTTTTTTCGTCATTGAAGATATTGCGTTATCTACGCTGAGTACTGGATGAGTTTGGTCTCATTTCCAAACTATGATTTTACAGAAAGCATACCAAAATTTTGTAGAAAATGAGAATGATTCTATATTATCATAATACATCGAAAATTTTCCTGCCGACGCGGACGATGCTTGCACTTTCTTCTATTGCTATTTGATAATCGTCTGTCATTCCCATTGAGAGGTGCTGAAGATGTTTTTTTAAGTGCTTCTCTGCTTTGTCTTTTAAGTCTTTTAATTCTTTGAAATATTTTCTTGAATCTTCGGGGTCTTCGTTTTTTGGTGGAATTGTCATCAGGCCTTCAAAACTTAAGTATTCGAGGGTTGATATTTGGTCTAGAAGCTTTAAGAGACTACCGGGCTCTAATCCGGTGTGTTTTTTTTCGTCTGTCTTCACTTGTATGAGAATTTTCTGGATTCTTTTTTTTTCTTTTGCTGCATTGTTTATCTTTTCTGCAAGTTCGTATGAATCAACACTCTCTATCAAGTAGGGATTCAGGCTTACTACTTTTTTTGCCTTGTTTAACTGAAGTGTGCCGATGAAGTGGGTTTTTATCTCAGGTGGAAGATATGGGGCCAAATCTTTCATCTGTTGATAATGATTAAAGCCGATATCTGTAACACCTGCTTTTATGGCTTCTTCTATTTGTGTTTTTGATGCGTATTTTACTGCGGCGACAAGTGTTACATCAGATGGGAGCGTTTTTAAAAGTTCTTTTACATTGTCTTCTATCATATGTTATCATTCTATGGTTATCATTCTGTGAAGAGATTTTCAGTATTTTGTCTCTTTTATAATAAGTATTTCTGGTAGAAATAATCGTCTTATGGCATCTGAATCGATACTATATAGGAAACTAGACTAAGTATGCCTAAAAGAAGGTTTATATCGATCGTGTAATAGAGCCAGATCTTTTGCACCAGAAACCTTTAACAAAGTATATTTAACAATCCTGATCAAACGATAAAACTTCCAGATATTATCAAAGCTTTCATCAGGACTTTTTATGATGCATGTATACAGTTGTTTTTCTAAAGTATTTTATTATGGATTGAATAAAGCTGTAATTAAGACCATTTATCAAGATTAAGAGGAAGAATACAGTAGTTTTACAGGAAAAGTTACTGTATTTTCTTGCCTGCTCTCTGGTAGCTCTTGATCTGGTTTTCTACATATTCTACGTGTAGAAGTAATAGCCTGCCTCAGTGGTTAAGGGAATGTCAGTTAATCTTGCGGATACCGAATGGACATATGAAAAAATCGACCTTGAGTACCTAATTTACAACGATTATCGACTGAGAGAAAAAGACCTTGAAGATATTGAGGTATATAAGTGCTTTAAATATTCCAGCACAGGAATCTCTCTTCTTGCGATCCCTTGAGTAGCCGGAAAGCACCTCGTTGTAGCGGATAGCGACGAACATGACGAGGAGGGACATATCGTAGAAGATTCCGAGACACGGATCAAAATGGTTCAGAAAAGGCTGTTGAAGAAACTGCCTCTTATAAAGAAAGAGACCGAACCTGCAGTGTATGGTTTTTTACGTGCACTTTACAGAATAAAATTAGAACTTAAGAAGAAAGAGAAAGCGAAGGAGAATGAATAATGGGAGTAAAAATTGAATATGAGCTAGTGCTGTCGTTTTTCAGTTAAAGTGCATAAGCCATATCTTAATTGCAGAATCAAACCTAATTTTCATACAGGTCCTAATCATTCTTTCACTATAAGTGATTTTCCTGTCATCTCTTGCGGCTTAGGGAGTCGAAGAAGCTCAAGAATTGTCGGTGCAACGTCAGACAGTTTTCCATTCTTAAGCGCTTTTACTTCACTGTTTCCGAAGTAAATGCACTTTACCGGATTTGAAGTGTGTGCAGTATGTGGCTCTCCTGTTTCTGGGTCTATCATCTTCTCTGCATTTCCGTGATCTGCAGTAATAAGTGCCACGCCTCCTTTTTCTTTTAGAGCTTCAACAATCCTGCCGATACAATTATCCACGGCTTCTACCGCTTTAACTGCAGCTTCAAATATCCCGGTATGCCCGACCATATCCATGTTTGCAAAGTTCAGGACAATAACATCATACTTTCCTGACTGAATTCTTCTGATAACTTCATCCGTAATCTCATATGCGCTCATCTCGGGTTTGAGGTCATAAGTAGCGATTTTCGGCGAGGGAATAAGGCAGCGGTCTTCACCTCTATAACGCTTTTCTTCGCCGCCATTAAGGAAATAGGTCACATGGGCATATTTCTCTGTTTCAGCTATGCGTAGCTGTATGAGTCCATGCTTGCTCAGCACCTCCCCAAGTACATTTTTCAGCTTTAGTGGAGGAAAAGCAATGGGCACATCAAGAGTTTCGTCGTATTGGGTCATGCAGACAAAGTAAACCTTCGGACGTTTTTCTCTCACAAAGCCATCAAAGTCCTCTTTTACAAAAGCCCAGGTTAACTGTCGTGCCCTGTCTGGCCGGAAATTGAAGAAAATAACAGAATCTTTATCCTGTATTGTTGCAACAGGTTTTTCTTCGGGATTAGTAATTACAGTCGGTTTTACAAACTCATCAGTTTCTCCCCTGGCGTAGGCATTAGAAACTGCAATTTCTGCATCTAGAGCTGTATATGGAGCTACTCCTCTTGTCAGGGCATCGTAGGCAAGTTTTGTCCGATCCCAGCGCTTATCTCTGTCCATTGCATAGTAACGGCCTGAAACGGTTGCTATTTTAGCATTTTCATGTTCTTTACAAAATGCATCCAGTTCCTTTATGTCTCCTATAGCAGCTTTTGGAGGTTCATCCCTCCCATCGAGAAAAGCATGTACGTATACGTTTTTTAGCCCTTTCTCCTGTGCAAGTTCTATAAGGGCATATAGGTGAGGCATATAACTGTGAATGCCTCCATAGGAAGCAAGGCCTATGAGATGAAGGCTTGAATCGTTAGCTTTGACATTTGAAATTGCATTCAGAAAAACCGGGTTTTTGAAAAACTCTCCGTTCCTGATAGAGACGTTTATTCGGGTCAGATCCTGATATACAACTCGCCCTGCCCCTATTGTCAGATGCCCAACTTCAGAATTCCCCATCATACCCTTTGGAAGACCTACAGCTTCCCCTGAGGCTTCTAAAAAACACCAGGGATATTCTTTTTCCAACCGATCGAGGTTTGGAGTTCGGGCTGCCAGGATAGCGTTTCCTTCTTTTGCTTTCATGTAGCCCCAGCCATCAAGAATAGTGAGCATAAGGGGTCTTCTTGCCTGAGTCATACCACGAACTCCACGCATCCATAAGATAGGTCTCTATTATGAATGTGATAGATCTTATCCGTCATGGACAGCAGTTATTCTTTTGCCTCTTTATCGCCTTCAAGTTACTTTTCCCGCTTCTTTATTACCCTTCCAGTTCCTTTTCCGTATCCAGAACTTTAAGAGTGACTTTCATAACCGAGTCCGGATTAAGTGAAATGGAATCTATGCCCTGTTTTACCAGGAACTCTGCTATTTCGGGATAGTCGCTAGGTGCCTGTCCGCAGATCCCACTATGCCTTCCATTCTGCTTTGCCCCCTGTACGGCCATTGCCATTATTTTCAGAACACCCGGATCCCGTTCATCAAATTCTGCAGCAAGAATTTCCGAATCCCTATCAACTCCGAGAGTCAGTTGAGTCAAGTCATTTGAGCCTATTGAGAAGCCATCGAAATATTTGCTGAATTCGTCAATTTGAAGAACATTATTTGGAATCTCGCACATAACATAGACCTGGAGCCCATTTTCTCTCCTCTTTAGCCCGTTTTTCTCCATTTCAGCAATTACTTTCTGAGCTTCTTCAACCGTCCTGCAGAAGGGAATCATAATAATGAGATTTTTAAGCCCCATCTCTTCTCTGACTTTTATCAGAGCTCTGCATTCAAGGGCAAAGCCTTCCCTGTAACGCTCATCAAAA
>DADO01000100.1 GCA_002509325.1 Methanosarcina sp. UBA402
CCCATACAAAACAGCGAAGAGCCTATAATTATTTGCACTGTCTGCAGCGTTCTGCTTATGCTATTATGTGTTATTTTTTGCTTTATCCCTTTGCTACTTCCCAGTACAATTCAGTACAATTTTTTCTCTGATCTTTCTCTTCAGTTTGTGGATTCCCAAACAATCATATAGCATAAAATCTAGATTATACTAGTCAATCTGGGCATGGGGATTTCGGTTTTCTGAAGGTGATTATTTGCCTTTGACGGGAACTCTGAAAATTTTGATATGCCTCAAGGGGTTACAAGACTATATTAGTTACTGATATTTCATATCAGTAGCATGCTGAGAATATCCTAGAGAATTCAAGAGGCTAAAACTTATAAATTGAAATTTAATATGGGGAGATAATAATGGCTGAAATGACACTTAAGGAGAGGCTTTTAAACGCGCTAGAAGGGAAAGAAGTTGATAAAGTACCGGTCTGTTCCGTAACCCAAACAGGAATTGTTGAATTAATGGATGAAGTGGGGGCTCCCTGGCCAGAGGCTCACTCAGACCCTGAAAAACTGGCAACGCTGGCGATTGCAAACTATGAGCTTAGCGGGCTTGAAGCTGTAAGAGTTCCATATTGCCTGACTGTACTTGCCGAAGCTCTGGGCTGCGAGGTTAATATGGGAACTAAAAACAGGCAGCCATCTGTCACTGCGCATCCGTACCCTAAGGACCTAGAAGGCATGAAAATGCCTGAGGATTTGCTTGACATGGGCAGAATTCGGGCCGTACTTGATTCAATCAAAATTATAAGGGAAAGAGTAGGATCAGATGTACCTATAATAGGAGGAATGGAAGGTCCAGTCACTCTTGCTTCCGATCTGACGAGTGTAAAGTCTTTTATGAAGTGGTCTCTCAAGAAGCCCGATATGTTACGGCAGGTGCTGGACTTTGCAACCGACGCCACAATAGCTTATGCAAATTCTATGGTACTTGCAGGAGCAGATGTTATCTCCGTTGCTGACCCTGTAGCATCTCCTGACCTGATGAGTCCTGACTCATTTAAAAATGAACTCCAACCAAGGCTACAGAATTTGTCTTCAAATGTAGATTCGGTTATGGTCCTCCATATCTGTGGCAATGTGAGTCCTATACTTAACTATATGGCAGATTGTGGTTTTGAAGGGTTGAGTGTTGAAGAAAAAGTTGGCAGCATAAAGAAGGCTAAGGAAGTGCTTGGAGGCAGGGCAAGACTCGTAGGGAATATCTCGAGCCCCTTCGTTTTGCTTCCGGGTCCAATAGATAAGATAAAAGAAGAATCGAAAAAAGCTATTGCCGAAGGTGTAGATGTATTGGCTCCTGGCTGCGGAATCGCACCTATGACCCCGGTTTCCCATATCAAAGCTATGGTCGAGGCAAGAAACGAATACTATGCCTAAAGATTCGCAATAATAAAAACTAATTTAACTGATTTATTAACTATTTTTAATTTTTTTTCCCAAGTTGTGCCGCCCGAGTTTCACTTCGGGAGCAAGGGCGCAATTTTTTTATTATTTTCCATGTGCGAGTCTGGATGGAGTTTTTTGATTGGGGTTTACGTGGCCTATAATATCAAAAAGAAAATGGGAAGAACTAGGCTTTATTTGAGGCCGTAGTTCTCTGGCTTGAAGACTTTTACTTCTTCTTTATACTTTGTAAGGCAATCGCTCATGAACTGCTCTTTGTCGTCAGTAAGAGCCTCGAGAGCTGCTTTTGCATCTGCAAGGGCTTTAGATTCGAATCTCGAGAGCTCAAGTTTGCCTCTTGCTCCTTCTTCAACGATTTTGATGCTTTCGAGAGCAGCGTTCTTGGCACGCAGGTAGATGTCATTTCCATCTTTTGCAATTGCCTGCCCGACTCTGTATGCGTTCTGGTATGCGAGTACATATCCCTGTGCATCTCTGTACATATCCGAAGCTGCTAACATGTCCCTTAACATTTTTTCATTACCCGAATCAAGAGCAACATTCATTAGGGCACAGTCATAAGCCAGGGTCTCAGCCCAGCATTGAACAGTCGTACCACCGAATTCACCGTGGTATTCAACTGATTCATTGGACCAGAGGTCACAACACTGCATTGTCAGGTTACCCATAAGGTCAGAATGGGCACAGGTTGAGGTCTTGCCTTCCTGAGCAATTGGAACACCTGCAATTGCTTTGATAATGGAATTTTCATACCCGCAGTCTTTACCAGGACCAACTGCACCTGCTTCATATGCAACCAGAGACCTCGCTGCAGAGATTGACCTTGCAATGATTGCGAGTGTATGGGCGAGGTTTTTATCTAGCAGCCCGCCTGCAATGAACATTGCAGTGTTTGCCTGAGCACAATCTGTGTCACCGGATGCTATTACATTATTCTTTTTTGCAACTGATGCAATGTCTTGCCAGATCATTTCCATGTCCATGCTGCCGAGAACGCCTATGCCGTAAAGTACTCCTGGCATATCGTTTCTGAGAATGGCATAGTCAAAGACCTCTTTTCCACCCATTGATTCAACTGCAAGCATGTCAGCACCGTTCTGGGCGCACTGCTCAAAGGCTTCCATAAAGACGTTATACTTATTCCCTCCTCTGAGCTCGAGGTATTCTCTGCTCTCACGGATATCTCCGATTGTGTGCCTGAGTGCACACTTTATACCGTATTCATCGTGATAATCTTCCATGATAGTTTTTTGGGCGTGTGCAACGGCTGCTCCCCATTCGGGGTTGTTAGACATCTGCTGAACGTGTTCAGTTTCAAGCACAACAGAGGGAGCTCCGATTTGAACCATCCTTGCCATAATGTCTGTGGTGATCCTTTCGTACTCTTTTACGAGTTTTTCTTTGGATTCTCCGGCTTCAGGTCTTGGGGCATAGTTCACTTCAGGAGTTGTGTAGCCTGCACCGATCTCAAGTCCCAGACCGGCTTTGACTGGCTTGACAGCCTTTCCAAAAACCATTTCATCTGCGCTTGCATAAGCCATTTTAGTACATCTTGTTACTGGCATCTACTCCGCCTCCTCAGTGTCTATGGAATTGCTCCCTCAGTTTCACGATATTGTCTCCGTGTTCCTTGATGAAATCGGCCATCTTCGGAGCATCGGCTGCCTCTTCACCATACACTCCAAGGTCGTACTGAGACACGAAGTCCTGGTTCACAGCACCGCCGCCACATGCGAATGGAATCCTGTATCCTTTCTCCATAAGTTTGTCGTTAATTTCCTTGAATGCATACATGGTCGTGGTCATAAGGGCTGTGCCAGTAAGCATTAGGGGATTTTCTTTCTCCACCGCAGCTACTACTTCATCTACAGGAACATCTCTTCCAAGGTCCACCACATCATAGCCTGCTGCTCTCAATAATGCGGCTACAATGTTCTTTCCAATATCGTGGACATCACCTTCTGCAACATGACAGACGACCTTACCTTTTGGTTCGGGAACTTCGCTAGTCTGGCTCTTACAATATTCGATACCTGCCAGCATTGCATCAGCAGACATCATGACATTTGGCAGAAAAATAACACCCTCGTCATAAAGCTTGGTGACCACTCTCATTCCAACCATCAGTGCTTCGTCGATAAGAGAAATCGGATCTTTCCCGGAATCTATGGCCTTTTCCAGCCCCTCAACAACATCATCCTCTTCCCCTTCAAAGATAGCTTTTGCAATTGGGTAGACTGTTGAATCCTTAGGGTAAAGATCTTCTGCAGCCTCTTCCGGTGTCATTTCCTTTTCCATTTTTACATTGTATCGAACCAGAATATCACTGGGATCTATATCTATCAAATAACTAACCTCCATTTGGGATTTGAGGAGCAATAATTCCTGATGATTTACAGGGGGCCAAAACCAGGGCTAAAAACTAAATTCTCCCTGAGATAGACCTTAAGCTTATTTAACCGTTTAATTCTCCCCATTTTTTCATAGAGACAGCTAAATGAGGTCTAAACAGGTATAAACTCCCAAATTCTTCCCAATTTCTTAAAGGGACTCCTAACTCCCCTTTTATTTAATTGGGTCCTATATATATAAAACTCACTGAGCAAGTTTAAGGTTCTGACACTGAGCTGCAATTTACAATTTTCGCCATTGAGAGACCTTATTATTCTTAATGTCTTGCTTTAACAGGGCTTTTAACTAGGTTTAATTTAAATGTATATCGTAACTATTCAGCCTATCAAAACATGTCTGTTGATATTGATTCCAACGAAAACGAGGAAACCGAGAATTAACGTATGAACAATGAGAAAACATAGTC
>DADO01000002.1 GCA_002509325.1 Methanosarcina sp. UBA402
CTTGCGAGCACGATACCATCGGTACAAACTACTCCTACGGTAGTTGTGCCCTTTAAATATTTGTCATTATCCATAAACATACCCTCATAATAAGTTAAAAATGAGAAAATGTCGCTAAAAAAAATGTTTTAGTGAGGTAAGATTTTTAACTTAAATCGCAGGATTTAGCACTTCATTATCTCAATATTAATATCGCTATATATAAGTTTTCCTCCTTTTTTTATTAAATACATCTAATTTAAATTCGGAGGAAGATCTAGCAAATTAGTCTTAAAGTAGTCTTTTCTTTTTCCTTTTTCAGGATATCAGGAAATCTGATATCCTGGAATTTAACGGACAAGCCCCTCGATCTCTTGAGCGAGTTTATTCATCCTCTGGATTACGTTTTCCGGCACACCTTGCTTACGCATGAGTGCGATTCTCTCAGATATTGTTATTCTATTCGTTCCTTTTACAAGGTTATCAGCATGGGCAACTATTTTTTCCTCAAGGCTCCTCGGGAAGTAATCGTTCTCAGGAAGCCCTAAACTTCTGGCTTCTTCTTTAGAGATCCCTGCACCTATATGTCTTTTTATAATTTCGGAGATCTCTGGCTCTATTCCTCTGGTTCTGGCTAGTCTGTACCCTTCTATCGCATGAGCGATTTTATGGGTTCTACATCTCCCAAAATCATGCAGAAGAGCTCCTACTTCTACCAGTTCCAAATTTACGTCGTGTCCTGCTGCTTTTGTTTTATTTGCAATCTCAACTGCGAGCGATGCAACTTCCTTACAGTGCTCTATCACATTGGGAGCACATCCGGTTTCCTCAAGCAGCTTTATTGCTTCGGCCTGGGTGGTCAAGGCAGATCACTTACGATGAACTAAGAGCATCTACGCGTTTTTTTAGGATATCAATAATGTAAGAATTGTCATAAAAGACCAGGTCTTCTCCACACAACGGGCAGAGAAACTCGGTTTCAGTAGCTTCGTCAAAAAGGAGGCGAGCGCAGCCCTGAGGACATGTGTAGAACACGTTGTTTTCTTCAAACTCAAGGCGACTCTTCAGGTTACGGAGCAATTTTTTCTTTTCCCTCATAAGCTGGTGTTCTATGTCAGAAAAATCCAGGCGCCAGAGGTATGTTAACCACCCACTGTTCGAATCTCTCTCCCTTACAACTATTGCGAATTTATTTTCATAAAGTATAAAAAGAGTTCTCCTCACGGTATTCAACAGAACTCCGGTCTTTGCCGCAATTTCTTCATCTGTAACCTCTCCTTCGGGCATTTTTTCTATCATTTCTAGCCCTTCTTCCCCTACAAGGCTCACGAGATATCCTCTAATTACCTTGTCATCTATATCGACCAATATGTTCACCTCGCAGATACCAATATGAATTGGACATACCAGTATTAAAATTTACATTCCCATTTTTCTTTCAGAATATTATCTAGCCAGAAAAATTGAGTTTCTTTACCTGGATTTTATATATTTTCGGTAAATCTCAGGTATTTTTTTCCTTTTTGTTTTCAATAAAAGCCTTTACTCTATTTGCCCCTCTTTTGAGCGACAGGACTGCCTCTTCCCTGGTAGGAGCGCACGTAAACAGGGAAGTAAGAGGCTCATCAGGCTCTATAACCGTTCCACTGAATGGAATGTCAGCGCCTTTTTCTCTCAAAATGAGATCCATGAGCTTTCTGTCTATAAAAAGTTCTCTATCTGAGTAGATTACTCCTCTTGCAGCAAAACATTTAGCTTTAGGTTTCTCAGGGAGTTCACCTCTGAAGCAGCCTACGTGGGCTTCAAAAAGGTTAATATTCATCGCCTTCTCAACAGTATCAAGGCTTCCCTGGAATCTAGGGTTTATTTCAAGTACTATAGGTCCTCTTTCCGTAACCAGGAAATCTACTCCGTTTGAGCCAAGGAGCTTGAATTCAAGCACCAGCTCTTCAGCAAGAGCTTCCATTTCCTCAGCTTGATCGGTCCGGAACGGAGTTACGTTTCCACAATAAGCAAAGGGCAGCCGTGAAAGCCAGGATATTCCTATTAACTGTTCATTTACAGCCACTGACAGAGCTTCGTTTTTTGTAGAAAGCAAGGAAATGCTCGAGGGTACTCCTACAAGAAACTCCTGAATAATAACAGTTTGCTACGTAAGTTCAGGGTTCAGGCTGTTCAATTCTTCGAGAATAGCTAAAAGCTCCTGTCTGTTCCTGGCAACCCGGTTGAGAATTCCTCCTCCCCCTGAAGCTGGCTTAACCATAACCGGATATTCTATTGCATCCAGTTCTTTTGGAGAATAGCAGTGTGGTTGAGGGATGCCAAGGGCTTCAAGCCTTTTTGATAAATAGAGTTTATCTGAAGCCTTCTGCTTGGCATCCGGACTGCTGGCAAGTACAGGGCAGGAAAAATCTTTATGGTCAAGCGTTTCCAGTCCCGATCCAGGAACAAGAGCATCAAACTCAAGTCCGAATTCAGCCATCTGAGCCTTTATTTGGGAAGTTCCGAGCTGGTGTAATTCCTGTACGGTTCTGCACTCAAGAAATGTCGATGCATGTGCACATTCCTGCAGATCAAAATCACAGAAAGCATCTATAGAACAGACCGTATAGCCAGCCCGGCTTGCAGAGCAGACAACATTCCGGGTATTAAACCCGATTACAAGGATATTCTGCATATTTCCTCTTTCTAGACCTATCATTTTGCCTGCACAATATCAGAATGACTGAGCGCAAAGATTCCATATGGGGTTTTCAGGACTGGTATCTCGCTTCCTGCTTCTGCATTGAAAGACATGGGCTTCTTTATGGCAACAGTCTCATAAGTTTCAGGGTCAAGTACCAGAATCGCGTTGTCTTCTATTGAGACCAGCACTGTTAAAACTGTATCCCTCATATTGCCTATTTTCTCGGCTCCTTTTAATTCCTCAGGGGTTGAGATAAATCTTGAACCGTCCTCAAGAGAAATTCCATTAACTTTTTTTCCTGAAC
This sequence comes from Methanosarcina sp. UBA402, assembly GCA_002509325.1. Lineage (GTDB taxonomy): Archaea > Halobacteriota > Methanosarcinia > Methanosarcinales > Methanosarcinaceae > Methanosarcina. The sequence goes on from DADO01000002.1 coordinate 2,970, forward strand.
TCTTGATCTGGATAATCTTTCCCCTGAATCTAATCACGTCCCCTGGCTTGAACTCGGGAAGGCGCAAAGAGAAAGTAATTCTGTAAAGGTTCTTTCCGTCTTTCATCCCTACAAGGGTAGGAGATTCGGAAAAGCTGCCTCCAAGTTCAGAGGTGATTAACCTGCAGACCTGCCTGCTGGCATTCATGGAACCCATGTAAAGGTCTATTCCTTCCTTTTGCTCCAGAGCGTCGCTTATAAATGCAAGCCGGTCACCTTTTTTTTTCATACTCACTAAGGTTTCCCGGACGATAACCATGCAGCGCCTTTTCTCTTCTTCGGTAGGAAACCTCCCTGCTGCTCTGATCTGGATAATCGCTTCAAAGTATCCTCCTGACTCCCTGCTGCACATATCACAGGCTGTCCGCTGAATCCTTACTTCGGTCTCGGCTTCTGCATGGGCAGGTTCGTTCCTGACCACTGCATCGACTTCGGCTCTCACCTGGTATATGTAGGGCGTAATCTCCCTGGGCTCGAGATAGATTTCCACGTCTTCAGTTTCATTGTGGATAAAAAGGGCATTTTCTACGGTTTTCAGTACCGCATCTTCGATATTGCTAACGTTTTCCCACCTGTTTCTATGAAAGTATGCTCCGCAGCCTGAACATATTCTTACATGGAGTACATGGGGCAATTCTACCAGTTTGAAAGTCTCAAAAAAGCAGTCTTTGCAAACTGAGTCAAAGAGCCTATTACATTCTCTGCCGCATCTTGGGCATGTGATAAAATTCATCATTAATCCTTACTTGTAGTCTTCTTGAAATAGTACTTATCTCTCTGATAATAACAAGCCTTCTTGAACAATAATCTAGAATACTATTTTTGAGATTCTCAGGACAGAAAGTTCCTGCAATATAATCTGAGCAATTCACCTGTTAAGCCTGCTCATGTTATTTAAAAATAGCTGAATTTACCTTTCAGAATTCAGGCTCCTCCAATTTCCTGCATCGCAATCCAGCAGAAAGTGATGTCAGTTATTGGGTAAATCTGTTATAGATTAGTTTAAAAATACATAGTTTGAACTCTGAAATAGGTATTTATCTTATATAAATATTCCTCGAATTGCCTGAGTTATACCAGTTCCACAAGTCTTTTCAAATCTGTAAGTTTATGCTTTTTTCCACCTTTAAATTCTGGAATTGGAGTATTATAACCGGTCTGATTCCATTCTTTCTGCCGATAATATCCTGTTTTCTTTGTTATTCTTGTTTTACTAGTAATCGATTCTACAGAGTTGCCTAAACACCTGAATTTGATGAAATAAAACCTATTTAATACTTTTGAGTACTTTCACTTCTAATTAGAGAATCAAGTTCTTCAGAGGAGATTCTCCTATTAGTGGCAATTTCCTCTATTCTCTCCATGTATAGAATAATTCATTCGGTATAAACATTGAGTTAGGAACTATACTTCTATCAGCTTACATGACTGCAAAGTTGTCAACGGCGGTTTACTTTTC
>DADO01000236.1:0-13551 GCA_002509325.1 Methanosarcina sp. UBA402
TTTAACTACGGAGGACGTTACTCCATTTGAATCAATGATTACCAAATAAAGATTCTTTCTATTGTATATAGCTTAAACTACCCTGTTTTTTAATTCAAGAGCAATATACTCCCCCTTTGAAAAATAAGCATTTCTTGAGATTTTATACTTGTTCGAATTTTCAATATGCTAGAAAAATTAAATTCTCCTAATTTCTAATCCACATCCTTTCTGGCAGAGGTGATAATTTACAGGGAGGATTATAAAATTTCGCAGGTTAAAAAAACGAAGTCATTGAATATTTAAGGGTATTGAAAATTTGAAGGCTTGACTAACAGATTCAATAAATAGGGATTAAGAGTACTGAAAATCACAGTTCTGGAGAACTCGGTCCTGTTTACAAGTTAATAACATTTATAAGAATCGGTACAAACCAATAAGAGGGCTTTCTTTCAACTTATTGAAAATAATAATAAATAATAATAATATCTGTCATCCTCGGCCTTATAACTTTTGATTTATTATCTACTGTCCTAATTTAAATATGATGCCCGCGATTTATATAATATTATGTTTTGTCAAAAATTATATATATCTGAAATTAAATATAATCACTGTAATATTAACATATTTCTGGTTGAAAGTTATTCCTCGTTTTTAAGACGAGCGTGTTTTACCGATTGATACGCAAATGTATCCCTCTGAGCAGGATCCTAATAAGCAAGAGTAAAATCTCAATTGCTTCTTATATTGATTAACGTAATGCCTGTTGGCTGATATAAATGCTTTTTATTGTAGCATCTCTTGGCTAAAGGCTAAAACTATGCTGCTCTAGATCATGGTGGGTTTAGAGTAGATTAGCCAGAAATTATCTCGGTTTAGATAATATTTGAGTAGTTGGAAGCTGATAAATATGAGTTCCCTTATAGACCTGATTTTTTTCTCTGAAAAAAGAAAAAATCTTCTCGTTCAGTTAGATAATGGACCGATGGATATTGACGAGATTAAAGAGACTCTTAACGTGAAAGCCTGTGCTATAATGCCTCAGATTAAAAAACTGAAAGATATGGATTTGATAGAGCAGAGTGAAGATATCTACCAACTTTCGGATATTGGAGCAGTGATTGTTGAGAAAATGATCCCTCTAACATCTCTTATTAATGTTTTTGACGGGAACAAAGATTACTGGTCAAAACATGATAGGTCTCCTATTCCCACAAACCTGATTAAAAAAATTGACATGCTAGGAAGATGCCACCTGGATGAGCCCGATCTAGACCATCTTTTCGAGTTTCCAGAGTTTTTGCGTGACAGACTAAGCAGCTCAAAAACTATAAAATCTTTTTACTCCTATTTCTGTCCTGACTGCCCGTCGATCCAGGCTACCTGTGCGAAAAATGGAGCTGAAGTGCACCTGATCCTCGACGAAAAGGTCTACAACAGATTGAAAAATGATTTTGAAAATGAATATAACGTGCTGCTCGAAAACAAAGTATCGCTTTACATATACTCCGATAAAATAAGGCCTTCTTCCTTCATGATTGCAGATAATTTTGTAATGCTGAAACTCTTCGGAAAAGAAGGGGAATTCGATAACAATAAGATTATTAGCTATACTCCAAGTGCTGTGGAGTGGGGTAACGAACTGGCTCAGTATTATATAGACCGTTCAACGAAAATAAATTAAAAAATATGTGAAGAAAAATCCAATTTAAATCACTATTTCTTCATCTTAATTTTTGCTTTTGGTAATTGAGACTCTCTGTATGTGCCCCTGGTTTCCGTGCTCATTATTTTCATAGGTACCCATGTTCGTGATCATGGCCCTGGTTCGGGTTTATTCAATTTTATTTTCCCTTTCTTCCAAAGACTTCCCTGTATCTGAACGGTTTACTGCCTCTTTAATGGCTTCCTTCTCAACGTTTGAGACAGCTGAAAGAATCTTGAGGGTCGGGACAGCTCCTTCCTTTGATTTGATTATATCTTCCTGGGGTTCTTCATAATATACAGTAACGCTCTGTTTCACGGTTTCTGACCCATTATCCAGGAAGAGTTTGATATGCCCTACGAATTTGGGATTTAGTTTCAGCACCTTAGCTTTTATGGTGTTCATAAGTTCGGTTGTTAACTTTCTGGCATCGTCAGTGCTAAGATTTTCATTTTCAACCGCAAATTCTGCGGAATAACTGCCTACTTTTGAGGCTTCGATCGAACTTTCAATCTCCTGCGGTGCAGAAGGTTCTAGCTTTAGAAGGTTTTGCTTCAGAGGGTTCAGTTTTTTCAGTTATTTCAACCCTTGGGGCGCTTTCTGATAATTCTTCAAGATCCGGAAGCACTGTTCGCATGAAATTCTCAAAATTCTCGCCCGTATTCTTTCCTGAAAGCAGGACTATACTTGCTTTCGGATTCAGTTGCTGAACCGATGCTTCAAGGATTGGAAGCTCGGATGGGTTCTATCAGATCTATTTTATTTATTCCCAGGATTTCCGCATCAATGATCTGCCTCATGGCAAATTCTTTTACCTCTTTCATGAGATACTTAAAACGGCTGCCGTCAATCAAGGTTACAAGAGGAGCGATTTCTACATGCTCGCCAAGGTTCATGAGCTTGATTTCTTCCTTTATCACATGCGGGAAGGCAATGCCTGTGGGTTCGATCATGAGGATGTCAGGTTTGTATTCCTTTGCAAGCAGGGTAACGGTCGTCCTTAACCCTACTTTCAGGGAACAGCAGATACATCCGCTTGTGATTTCTTTCGTATCGAAACCGAACCTGTTTATCACATCACCATCGATCCCTATTTCCCCGATCTCGTTCACAATAATGGCAACTTTTTTTCCCTTTTCTGCAAGGTATTTGCCCATATTGATAATGGTGGTGGTTTTTCCGCTTCCCAGAAATCCCCCCACCACAATGACCTGCATGTTTTCTCCTCCCTTCATATCGTCTTGCTTATTGCTTATTTTTTCCTTTAATTCGTTTTTACTCCGATAAGTTTAACCTTTTTATTCCCCTGCCACTGTAAGCTTTTCCCATTTAAACCTGTCATCAGGGCAGGCGTGCAGACAGCGCTGACAATTTGCACCATCACAGAGATCAGTCCTTATTTTCACGGCTCCGTTTTGTGCCATACTCAGAGCTCCGTTAGGGCAAACCTTTACACACTTATGGCAACCTTCACACTCCTCGATTACCATTGTAAGGTAAGTTCCAACCTTTTCAATCACCTCAAGCCCTTCTTCTCCGTGTTCGGGGATATCCCTTTCAACCCGGCGGTCAATTTTGAAAATAGCAGAAGGTTCGCCAATCATGGGAAGTTTCTTCTTTTTCAAGAACTTCTGAAACATCTTGAAAGCCATACCTTCGTTCCAGTAAGCAAGTTCCAGCAGATAAGCTTCCTTAAAAGCCTCGGCAGTTGCAAACATTACATGGGTACTCATTATTTCCTTTGCAACTGCCTGCAATTCCCAGAGCCTGTCTTCAGAGAGCAGGATTTCCCTGGCAACGGTCAGGGAGGTGTTTCCTATCTGGGAAACATAACTAGAATTGTAAGGGATCATCCCCACCTTATTGGCTTTTGCAGCGTCCATATAAGTGCCTGCAGCTCCTGACATGTAAGCGGTCTGCAGTTCTTCCATCTCAATGCCTGCGGCTGCACAAAGAGTGATATGTCCAGCTCTGATCGCCCCTATAGCTCTCCCGGCTTCGATAAGATCTTTATTCGTGAATTTTATCCCATCCTGGAGGTGGATAACTCCATCAGGGGTTTGAATTCTGGGCAGCACAATCAGTTTATTTCTCAGACCTGCTTCTATGAGGGCAATAACTCCAGTACCTGTGATTCCTTTTGCAGTTAGTTCTCCCTTTTCCACGACTTCCCCTGTTTTAGGATTTACGAGATCTCCCACGGTTACCTTCATATCCCTGTCAAGTATGTAGCAACGCAGGTTTTCTCCCTCAAATTCCACATCACTGATTGTGTAAGGAGAAGCAATTGACCCGAATTCTATCTCCTGACCTTCAAGAGCAGGACCTGCTGCAGCCGAACCTGTGTATATAATGCCATTTGCTTTTAGAGCCATTTCGGCATTTGTTCCATAGTCCGTTGCAATCGCAATCTCATTACTCTCAATCATACCAGCCTTTACAATGAGAGCAAGTGCATCGGCTCCAACCTCGTGTTTAATTGCTGGAGGTACAAGTAGTTTGCAATTTACGGCTTCTTCAAATCCTTCTATCTCGGCCAGAGGTACTATACGGGCATCCCTATTCTGCTCTTTAATGTGGTATTTTTGTTTTTTACGCTCTCCGGCGTATGCTAAATCTTCGATGGGTATTCCCTGAAAGATGGAAAGCTGGATAGGATTCCCGCAAATTGAAAACTTTTCCAATTCTGCCAGATCTACCCCAAGTTTAGTGAGGATGTTTTTTACCGCAGTCACCGAGAGCCCGTGGGCCTTGTCAAGCCCGTAATGGATTGTAAAATCAAGATGGTCCATTACGTTTGCTCCGGGCAGGGGATTTCGCAATGTAATGACAGTCTTCTTGATCTCACCGCTTTCCAGGTCAATTTTCTGAGCCCTAAAACCACTGGTTCCCAGATCAATTGCAATTCCTGCTCTCATATCTTAACTTCCTCCAAAAAAGTTTAAGATTTATTTAATCAGTATATTTCAGAAATATTTTTAGTATAATAAATTTGAATAGATATTATGCTTAATGAGCTAACATGCTAATGAGCTAACAAGCAATTTAATGAACATTTATGCGAAAATAATGAACATTTAATCCGAGCAAGCTGAATATTTATCCGGATATACCGAATATTTATCCGGAATGGCTCTCCTCGGCTTATCGCCTGTTGGGCCTGGCTCTGGGGGAATTATTCTGCCTGCCGAAACTAAAAAAGTATACAAGAAGCAGAATATAACATCCGGAAGCTCTGAAGGTTTAGAGCCCCGGAATATGTTCTTAAAAAACAAAGAAGTTTTTCGAGCCTTTTCAGGCGTAATATTCGTCTCTTGCTGCAACCATCGCTTTGATGTTCTCGAGAGGGGTCATGGGTGCAATTCCACAGCCAGGTGCTAGCACATCGACGCCTTCTTCAAGAGCCTGCTTTGCTTCAGCTTTAATCTTGTCAACAGGGCCAGGCAGCAAGGTAAAAGGACTGGAGATATTTCCGACGAATCTTGCTCTGTCTCCGATAACTTCCTTTGCCTTTTTCGGGCTGCCAACCTTTTCTTCTACACTGAGCCCTTCAAAACCACAGTCTGCCATATCATTTAGGATCGGGTTCACGTTTCCGCAGATATGAAGAACAGTTATGGAGTCCACACTGGAAGAAAACTTCTGCAGCCTTGCCTGGAGAAACTGCTTGAAGGAAGCAGGGCTCATAAGGTCAGGGGAAGCAACAGGGTCTGCGACTGAGATAACATCTGCACCTGTTTCAACCATTGCGTTTGCGTACATAATTGCAGCTTCTGTAGCAATATCCAGTGACTGTTCGAAGAGGTCGGTTTTCTTAATGGACCATTTCATGAAGGATTTTACACTTACAAGATCGGAAGCAACTGTAATCGGGCCTTCCATACCACCGATAATTGGCACGTCAGGACCGACTTTTTCCCTGATAATCTTAATAGCTTCAAGTACAGCTGGAATCCTGCCTCTCTGCAGGAGATCTTCAGGGATGGCTGCACCCTCTAGGGACTTAGGGTAGGGGTGGCCTATAACAGAAGGCTGCCTGTTCTTGGTTCCCATGTTGATTTCACAGCCCATTGCTTCAACTAGAACGGTAAGGCAGTAAGGAACCCTTACAGCTTCGAGTCCGCTAAGCTCGTAATTTGCGATCGCAAGTTTTGCTAAAAGTTCAGGGTTGGTGTGAGCTTCAGGCCAGGGTGCTCCGACTTCATCCATAAGCTCTACAATCCCGGTCTGGGTCACAGAACAAACAGGTACTTTGTCAACGGGCTTACCTTCAAGGGCAGCTAAGAGTCTCGTTTTGAGTGTAAATTCGCTCATGTTTATACCTTTTTTTTTTAATTTATTTTACTATGTTTACTTATATTTATTTTTATTACAAGTTATTATCTACTTGATAATATTATATAACTTTTTCAATTTAGAAGATTCCAAACTCCGGATAGAAAGTCCAGAGCTTGGAAACGCAGTTAAAAATCATAGTTTTCGCCTGGAAAATCAACTACTTTCGGATCTCCTTTTCCGCCTCTCTCGTGCAGAAAGGAGAATCCGGGTACTAAAAATAATTCTCAGGCTCCTTAAGATTGTATTAGAGACTATATTAGAACGTGAATATTTTTTAGTTAACAACTTATAAAAGCTATTTGTCAAGAATTTTTTTTGGGCACTTTTTTAATAAAATGGATTATAAATTTTAATCTCATTGTTTGAGTCTTTATGTTAAGTTAAATGTCTAAATTTCACTCTACCCTGATACCACACCAGGCTTGGCATGATAACGCACAAGTGCATTTACTTTCTTATTTTAGATTTCAAAAGGTTTCTAAACCTAGGTCAAGTTTCTTATTCTTGGATTACGTTGAATCACACAGGGGATTCAATGGGGAAGAATCTAACTGACAGTAACGACAAGATTTGTTCTCCACAGGGAAATGAGCATAGTATTTCACTTCAGGAGTTTCTTGAGAAACTCGGTGTTGACGAAAATGGGATTGGCGAGCAAGAAGCTGCCCATAGGCTAAAAGAATGTGGAGCCAATATTCTCGAAGAGACAGGAAAAGAGAGCATAATAAAGAAGTATCTCAAGCAATTTAGAAATCTCTTCGCCATCCTGCTAACTGTGGGATCGATTCTAGCTTTTTTTGGAGAATATCTAGATCCAGGACAGGGAAACCTGTACATAGGAATTGCTCTAACCGGCGTTGTAGTTATCAATGCAACCTTCACCTTTATACAGGAATACCAGGCTGAAAAAACAATGGAAAGCTTTCGGCAGCTCCTTCCACCCCATGCCAGAGCTCTGAGGGAAGGGAAAGTAAGAGATATTCTGGCATCGGAGCTTGTGGTCGGGGATATTATTTATCTTGAAGAAGGAGATAAGGTTCCTGCTGATGGGCGTTTGATTGAAAATAATACTCTGAAAGTGGATAACTCTGCTATTACCGGCGAATCCGAACCCCAGCTCCGATCTCTTGAATGGACTCATCCAAACATGCTGGAGAGCAGGAATATGGTTTTCTCAGGCACTCTCATACAGAGCGGGAATGGGAAAGCTGTCATCTTCGGCACGGGGCAGAATACTCAGATCGGAAGCCTTGCAACGCTCACACAACAGACTTCAGATGTGGATACCCCTATCCGAAGAGAACTAAATCATTTCATAAAGGTCATATCTGCAATTGCGATTTCCCTGGGAATTACCTTCTTTATACTTGCTTTTCTCCTTAAGGATGTTTTTCTTGCAAGCCTGATCTTTGCAATAGGAATTATCGTTGCCAATGTGCCCGAGGGGCTCTTACCTACAGTTACCCTTGCCCTTAGCCTGGCTTCCAGGCGAATGGCTTCGCAGAATGCCCTTATAAAACAGCTTGAATCAGTAGAAACTCTGGGCTCGACAACGGTCATCTGTACAGACAAAACCGGTACCCTGACTCAAAACAGAATGGCAGTAAATTCTATCATGATCGGTTTTGAGTGTCTTATCCTCAAAAACCCTGCCAGCTCTAAAAAAGGAACTATAGATCAGGAGGCAGAAGAAAGTGCAAATAAAACGATTGAGGAAAAAAATGTAGATTCAGGGAAAGAAGGAGGCTCAGGAGAAGAAAGAGGTTCTAAAGCAGAAGGAGGTTCAGGGGCAGAAGGAGATACAGGAACAGAAGGAGGAACAGAAGGAGTTTGTGTTATAAAAAAGCCTGTGTGGGACCCTGAAAAATTACCGCCGATTTTTATAAGGGTTGCAGGGCTCTGTAATAATGCAAAACTTCGCGAGTCTCCTCCAGGATATACAGGTGACCCAACTGAAGGAGCCCTTCTCGTTTTTGCAAATAGCCTGGAAGATGTAGAAAAGCTACAGAACGAGTACCCTAGGCTGGAAGAATTCCCCTTTGATTCGATTACGAAAAGAATGGAAGTTATCTGCCGCACTCCTGAAGGAAAACTAGAGGTTTATCTTAAGGGTGCCCCGGAAGTAGTTGTGAAAATGTGCAGTTCAGCCCTGGCTTCAGGAGGAATTAAGAAACTTGATGAAACTGAACAAAAAAAGCTTCTTGACCAACATCTAAGACTTGCAGAAAAGGGAGAACGTGTGATTGCTCTTGCACACAGGCAAGGAGAAGATCAAAGGGAATATACTGAAGACTTTATTTTCCTGGGGTTTATAGGAATTGTAGACCCTCCACGCCCTGAAGCCAGAGAAGCTATTACAAGATGCCACACCGCCGGGATCAAGGTTGTCATGATCACTGGCGATCACCCTGTCACTGCGGAATCAATTGCAAAGGACGTGGGACTTGCAGACTCTGGAAGCCTTGAAATCATTACCGGAGAAGAACTGAACTTACTCTCGCGTGCAGAACTTGCTTCAAGATTGAAAAATCCGAGTATTGTCTTTGCCCGTACTTCTCCTGTGCAAAAGCTGAAAATCGTACAACTCTTCCAGGCTGAAGGGGAGATCGTGACAATGACAGGAGACGGGGTCAATGATGCTCCAGCAATCAAAAATGCGGATATGGGAGTTGCTATGGGCAGCGGTACGGATGTGGCTCGCGAAGCCGCGGATATGGTACTTCTTGACGACAACTTCGCTACAATCGTGAACGCTGTAGAAGAAGGAAGGACTGTTTTTGACAATATTAAAAAATTTATTGTATATATTATTACTCACACTATTCCTGAAGTTCTACCTTTTATAGCTTTCATCCTTTTCGCCCTGCCTCTTCCTCTGCCTGTACAGCTTATTCTAGCAATTGATCTGGGTACAGATATGCTGCCTGCAGTTGCTCTTGGGGAGGAAAAAGGAGAAGAGGATATTATGAAAAGACCTCCCAGACCCAGGGATGAAAAATTGTTAACTCCTCAGGTGCTTATTACAGCTTACGGAATAAAAGGACCTATAGAAGCTCTTGCAGGCTTTTTTTGTTATTTTGCTGTACTTTTTGAAGGTGGCTGGAGTTTTGGTGAGCAGCTTGCAAATAACAATCCTCTTTATATGCAGTCAATAACTGCGTTCTTTTCAGCAGTGATTATTTGTCAGATAGCAAATGTTTTTGCTTCCAGAACCCGGTACCAGTCGGCCTTTACAGTGGGCTTATTGAGCAATCGTACAATCCTAGTAGGGATTGCAAGCGAACTTCTGATTCTAGCATTTATTATCTGGAATCCGTCGGCAAACCTTATTTTCAACACTTCCCCCCTTGACCTCAGATATTTAGTCTTTGCCATTCCTTTTGCAATATTTTTGCTCGGAGTCGATGAGTTAAGAAAATACCTGCTTAGAAGGAATGTAAGTTGGGCAGTCCGGTTTCTTAAATGGTAAATAAAAATTTGACAATCCATTCTTAAGCGATAAATTAAAAACTGAACAATCCGATTCTTAAATGGTGAAGTAAAAAATATTTAAGTGTTTTCTCATTTATGAAAAGAACCATCGCAAATGAAAAGAACTATCAAAAGTGTTGTTTTACCTGTTCAAAGCTAATATTTTTGTTGTATATTCCATTTAGGTATTTTTCCATAAAAGAAGCTTATCGATCTCTAATACATTAAGAAAGCAACTATACTCTTTTTAAATTCAGAAATTCCTTTTCAATGCAAAGTTATTTTAATAAAAATGGTTTTTTTCACATCAACTCATTGAAAACTTTTATATAGATAATAGCTCAATCTCATCTGTCAATATTATTTTGCAAACTTCCCTGCAGGCTCTACCAAAAATTTCCTCCAGATTTAACTAACTCGAAATTCCTTCCTCCAGGTATAATTAACTCGAAATTCCTTCGCCGAGCTTAACAATGAATGTCAGTAGAAAGATCCTTGTTATAATCTATATTATCTTTGCTCTTCTTATTTCAGTTGTTATTTTTGCCTCACAGAGCATACTTTATTCCAGTATTTCCGATTTGCAGGAAAAAGAGGCAGCTCATAATCTAGAAAAGGTAGAGAATATGATTGATTTTCAGACTCTGCGCCTCGAGGAAACCAATTCTGCTCTATCTTCAAGAGACGATATCAGGGCTTTAATGTTAAGTCAGAATTCTCGAAATTCAAGTAAAGCTGAGATAGATGGCGCTTTTTCAGTCAGTGGATGCGACTTTGTTTTTCTTGTAAATAATTCTGGATATATTTTATATTCCGAAGTTTCGGATCCTGAGCTCCCTACTAATAATTCTAATGTTGTTGAAATTAGTCAGAGAATAGATGATGGCAGTTTCCTTTGTAAGAAGGCTGAAAACTCATTAAAAGGCTTACTCTTTCTGGGAAATGATCCTGCAGTCATCTCCAGCCAGCCTGTGCTTGCAGCACCCGAAAACAAAAAAGTTTTAGGTACAATCATTCTTGGAAAAAAGCTTGATTCAAGCTTCATTAAAAACATCCAAAAAAACACTGGGAGTATAGTTACACTTTATAGTTTCAACAATGCATCACCTGATATTCGACAGGCTCTTTTTGAGAGTAAGAATTCAAAACTTATGTATACTGTAGCTGGAGAGAGAGTTACCAGCTATTCTGTTCTTAAAGACATTTTTGAAAATCCAAGTATTGTAATTCAAACTGACATTGATAGCAGTATCTATTCCGAGGGTCAGAAGTCTCTCCGACACATTGTGCTTTTCCTTTTGTTTGCAGGGCTTATTACTGGGGCAGGTTGTAAGCTTCTTCTTGATAGAGAAATAGTATCCCGAATAGTTTCAATTGATAATTTTGTGGAAAAAGTAAGACTTAATGAAGATTTCTCTGAGCGATTTTACATGGATGGAAATGATGAACTCTCAAGGCTCTCCGAAGGAGTAAACCAGACGCTTGACCGCCTGAGAACTACTTCTGACGAATTTAAAACCCAAGAACACGAAAAAAAGCTAATCCTCAATTCTCTCAGTGAACTCGTAGTCTTTATGGACTCTGAACTGAGAATAATCTGGTTAAATAAAGCGGCTCTTGATCACATGGGTATGAGATTTGAAGACGCCATAGGGCGCTGTTACCAAGAAATGTATATACTATATAAAGGAAAAATAGGAAAATCTCCTATATTGAAAGTACTGGAAACGGGAAAAGAAGAGTTTGGGGAAGTAGTTACACAGGATGGGAAAGTCTGGAGGGTCAGTGCAATTCCTATAAAGAATGAAGACGGCAGGATTACTGGGATCCTGAAAACTGGTCTTGATATTACTGCACATAGGCAATCGGAAGAAAGATTACTTCAAGCAAAACTAGAAGCCGAGGAAGCAAATAATTCAAAAAGTGAGTTTCTTGCAAATATGAGTCATGAACTGCGAACGCCTTTGAATTCCATTATAGGCTTTTCGGATATCCTCCTTGAGAGAATTTTTGGAGAGCTTAACGAAAAACAGTTCAGATACGTAAGCAACATCTCTACCAGTGGGAAGAATTTGCTGGTACATATAAATGACATCCTTGATCTCTCAAAAGTAGAAGCCAGGAGAATGGACCTTCATTACAGTGAATTTTCAATCGAATCCGTTTTTAAAGAAGTAAAAACAGTTCTCTCTCCTCTTGCCCAGGCAAAATTCCTTGAAGTAACCTTTAATGTAGAATCCGGATTTAAAACTCTTGAAGCCGATCGAGGCCGCCTAATTCAGGTCCTTTACAACCTTGTAAGCAATGCAATCAAATTTACCCCAAACGGGGGTAAAGTCTCGATTTACTGCAAAAAAAGTCTAGATCGGGCGCTTATTTCAGTTATAGATACCGGCATAGGCATTTCTGCTGAAGACCAGATAAAGCTTTTCCAACCTTTTACGCAGCTTGATGCGTCAGCAACCCGACAGTACTGCGGCACAGGGCTTGGGCTTGCTCTTGTGAAGAAAATCGTGAACTTGCATCAGGGAGATATCTGGGTTGAGAGCGAACCTGGGAAAGGCAGTAACTTTACTTTTGCAGTTCCTCTCAGAAAACCTTTAGACCTGAGGAATGCCAGCGAGCAGGGACTCGAAGATGTGATCATAGAATTCGAGATGAATAAAGCAGCAGCTCTTTCAGTAAAAGAAAATGTAGAAGAATTGCAGGAAGACGTAGAGCTGCCCGAAATAGATTTACCTGAAAAAGGAGATACTAAACAGGAGTTTATTCTCGTAGTTGATGATGACAAAAATTCCAGTGAACTCCTCTCCATTATCCTTAAGGACGCTGGATATAGTGTAGCTCTCCTTTATAGTGGAAAAAGTGTTTTGAAGGTTGCAAAAATCCTGAAACCCGATATCATTACCCTGGACGTCTTCCTGCCAGACACTAATGGCTGGCTTGTTCTGAAACAGCTAAAGAATGACCCTTATACGGCTTCTATTCCGGTACTTATCATTTCCGTGACAAATAATAACGAGCTTGGAATTGCTCTCGGAGCAACATACTCTTTTACAAAACCTGTGAAAAGAATTGAACTGGTAACTTCCCTCAAAGAAATTACCGATAAGTTCCGGTTTGAAAACCCTAAAGTTCTTATCATAGATGATGATGAAAATGCTGTGGAATTGTTGAGTTCTATGATTGAGCCCGAAGGCTTTGAGGTGATCAAAGCTTATGGTGGGAGGGAAGGCATAGAGAAACTTTTCTCAGAGCAGCGGCCTGATATCCTGATTCTGGACCTCATGATACCGGAAGTCAGTGGGTTTGACGTTATATCCAGCCTGAGGGCTGATGTACGCACAAAAAATATTCCTCTTATCGTGTGCACTTCTGGAGAGCTTACTGAGAAGAATTTCGAAGAATTAAACAGTGAGCTGAAAAGACATCTTATATCTATTATGAAAAAGGGCACTTTCGGAAGAAAAGAACTAATTAATAGAATAGCACAACTAGCTATGCTGAAGAGGCGTAATGATGAAAAAAATTCTGGTTGTCGAAGATAATCCAATGAACATGGAACTGATCCTGGACCTTCTGGAGTTTTACGGCTATAACGTAACTAAAGCCGAGGACGGAATAAAGGCTCTTGAGCGCCTTACTGAAGAAAAATTCGATATTATCCTGCTAGATATGCAGCTTCCAAAGATGGACGGGCTTGAGGTTCTCGATCGAATTAAGAAGAATCCTGCGACTGCAGATATCCCTATAATAGCAGTTACTGCCCATGCTATGAAAGGCAGTGAGGAACATTTCATAGAAATGGGCTGCGTGGATTATGTTTCTAAACCCATAGATATCCATAGATTCAGGGCTCTGGTTGATAAGTACCTGGGAGAATACTCATCTTAACTTCAGTAAAGGTAGTTATCTTCAGAGGGCAATTATTATCTTCAGAGGGCAATTGTTATCTTCAGAGGGCAATTATTATCTTCAGAGGGCAATTATTATCTTCAGAGGGCAATTTATTTGTATTCGGTTAAGGATTTTGTTAACCCAAAATTGACTACTCA
>DADO01000236.1:13750-23907 GCA_002509325.1 Methanosarcina sp. UBA402
ATTGATATCCAATTTTGTAGTTGACGAGAATTATGATGAAAGTAATATGTTTGGAACAATTCGTATCTTAACCGAATCCAAATGGAGAGCAATTATAATTTTTCCAGCCGTGTTGACATATCTTTATAATACGAAAAGAGTTCTTCACACCATGTAAGTGCACTTTCGTCAAAGCTCATAAGGCGTTGATGGTCGAACTTTCCCTTTTTGTCGAAAAGTACAAGCGAGCAGAAACGCTCTGTAACTACATTTTTGAGGGTTACATTTTTGTTATATACATAAATCTGAACGTTTTTTGATTCCACAAGAGCTTTCAGATCCTCGTAGTAATCCTTTTTCAGCCTGTCAAAAACAGGTTTAGTCAGGATAAGACAGACTTCAGCTCCTTTTTTTGCAAGTTCCAGATACATTTCAACATGAAGAGGATTGAAATATGAAAGGAACATTTTTACATGCCTTGACTCCAGGAGGTTATTTTTAAAATCCTCAGGTACTTCAAAAAGCCGGTTAAGGTCGGCTTCAAGCATAAAGTAGTTTCCAAGTTCATCAATCCTGTTAAGGAGAAACTCGGGAATTGCAGTAAAGTCATGGTTTGTCCAGTAGTCGTAATTTTCCTCAAAAACCCTTACGGTGTTCAGCAGAGGTTCCATCTTTTCGACTACTATTTCTCCCATCTCCGAGAGCCTGTAAGTGTTTTTATCCTGTACAATCAGGCGCCCTTCTTTTAATTTTTTTATCTGGGGCATAATTGATGTCGAGTTGACATTGAGAGCGGTTTTTATTTCGTCCCCAGTCTTAGGCCCTTCTTCTAGCAGGAGCAATACATCCTTTCTTTTTTCTGAAAGAAATGCAAGATCAATAAGTGATGTTTTCATTTTGTTCCATCTCCCCGGGAAACTTAAAAATAAAGAAGAGATATTTCCCATTTATTTCATTTCAGAAAGCAGTCCAAGTTGACAAAGATTTTTCCTCCAAAAGAACCTTGAAGGTACTTCTTGCAACATCCCTGCGCTATTTTTCAACTGATCCTTTATATTTTTTTCCAAAAAGCACTAATTTTCTTCAAGTTAAATATTTTTTCCTCTTTTTATAGGCTTTTTATCAAACATTTCTTTTATCAATTATTTTTTCATTAAGCAACCCTAATCTTTTTATATTGCCGGCAGTTTTCAGTCTTTTTACAGATCTTTTCTTCCTGTAGCCAATACATAACCCAAATATTTTGAGGTTGATTTTTTTCGGAGGAAAATTTTTTTACCTTCTTCCAGCCTTTTGAACCGGTATCGAATCTTTCTACTTAAAAGGAAGTACTTCGCCGTATTCAAGATCGGGCTTATAAGATACTCTACAAAGCTCCAGATTCCTCCCATCGCTTCTGCCATGTTTTTAGTTTCTTGAAGGTACTTGATATTTTTGCACATTCTTACATTAACATCTTTCAGGCCTGCTCTTTCAAGTTCTTGTTTCCATTCTTCGGGTGACGACAGGGAAAATGGAAGACCGGTTATTTCTCTAAATTTTTTTTCGGCTTGAGCAATTTCTTCAGCGGCTTTAGCAGGAATCTCTTTTTCTCTATACATTTCGTTAATCCCCACATAAGCCCCTGGCTTCAGGACCCTTGTAAATTCTTTGAAGGCTCTTTTCCTGTCCAAAAATTGGGAAACAAACTCTGTTATCACGGCATCGAAAATCCCTGCTTCAAAGGGCAGAGCGTAAGCATTTCCTACTATGAATTTCGCTTTATCTGGAACTCCCTGTCTTTTTGCCCTTTCTTTTGCTTCCTTAATCGAAAGTTCCGATATATCAATTCCTATTACCTCACAGCCAATTTCTCTAGCAAGGTAACAGGCAGAAAAACCGGTCCCACATCCAACCATCAGGATTTTCTTCTTAGAGTCAATCCTGCATAACTCAGCAAGTTTTTTGGTAGAGGGAAGACCGCCTGCATGATAATAGGGTACTCCCAGATAACTCATAAAATCGTAATAGCCCAGAGCTTCGGCTTCTTTAACTGAAAGTTTTGGCTCTCTGTATGGAATATGTCTCTCGGCCTGCATATCAATCTGCCGGTTTTTGAAATAATTTAACATTCTAAGTGGTGCCAGTTTTCATTTTCTTCTTTTAAGTATAAAAACCTATAAAATCGTTATTTCATTGTATATAAACGTCACTTTCATATGAAACAAATCAAGAATGAAGAGAAATGATGTATGTAGAGCAATGATGTGGAAAATTAATCAAAAAACTACCGTATAAATTGAACAATTGATAAAATTATTATGGGTACAAAAAATTAAAAAATGGATTTGTTTTTATTATTTCGAAGCTTTTTTTACCAGGGCAAGAATCCCGCGCAGGATTTCTTTAGGAGAGGGGGGATTTCCAGGGATTTTCATATCAACAGGCAGGATTTTGTCAACTCCACCAAGTACGGCATAAGAACCCTTGTAAATTCCTCCATCGCAGGCATCGTCTCCTACCGCAACCACGAACTTTGGAGAGGGCATGGCTTCATAGGTTTTCAGGACAGCTTCAGCCATATTCAGGGTTACTGCACCTGTAACCAGCAGGACATCAGCATGCCTGGGAGAAGCCACAAAAGAAATCCCAAACCTCTCAATATCATAATGTGGAGTTGTAAGATTTGAAATCTCAATCTCTGTTGAATTATCGCTGCCCGAATCCAGTTCGCGGATTGCAAGGCTATGCCCGAAAACCTGGTTAACTTCTGCTTTTAGCTCGGAGCCGAGAGCTTCAAGCTCAGCATCTGAAAACTCAAAATTTTCAGCCACTTTTGAGCGGAAGACATACGTAAATGGGTTTACCATTAATCTCACCTCAGAGGTCAGTTCCTGCATAGGAAAGGTTAAGACTCTTGTTGATCAGGGGAAAATCTGGAACAACATTCCCGAGTACTGCATGTTCTATAGCTTGCCAGTTGCAGAAAGATGCGGTCCGTACCTTGTAGCGTTCGATTACCCCGCCTCTCACATAGACCCAATGCAGGTTCTGACCCCTCGGGGCTTCAACCATTGAAAGGGCATACCCATCTGGAATATTTGAAAGCGCAAATCCGGTTGTCTCGGCAACGATTGCACCTTCCGGGATTGAAGCTATAAGCTCCTGGATCAGTTCGGCTGAGTTCAGAACTTCCGAAGCTTTAACTTTAAAACGGGAAAGAACATCCCCTGTGGTTTTGATCGCTCTTTCCGGAGGTTTATCTTTATATATGCCATAGGGGTGGTCAAGCCGGACATCATAAGATGCTCCTGCAGCTCTGGCAATGGGGCCTGTAAGATTAAGCGGAACGATAAGTCTCTTTTTCAGGATTCCAGTTGTTGAAAATCTGTCAATAAGGGAAGAAGAAGAATTGACATCCTTAATCGCGGATTCAAACCTTGGTATAAACGTTTTCAAATAGATAGATAGTCTTGAAAGGGCTTCCCCTGGAATCTTCTTTTTTATGCCTCCTATATCTATGGCGCCTCTCATAAATCGGGAACCTGTTAGATGTTCATTTTGCCTGAAAATGTTTTCACGGAGAATCAGGAAAGGTGTTGTCATCCTTGGGAACCCGATATCGGTAATCATGCCAGAGAGATCGCTCATATGCGAGTAGATGCGTTCCAGCTCCAGAAGAATTGCCCTTAAGTAGCTCGCTCTGGTCGGAATTTCGATTCCCGCAATTGCTTCTACAGCCTTACAAAAGGCAACAGCATTGGCAACGGTTTCGTCCCCACTTATGGCTTCGGCAATCGGGATACAGGCAGATGGGCTTTTTCCCTCTGCAAGTTTTTCGATTCCCCGGTGTTTGTAAAAGAGCCGAATTTCAAGGTTGAAAATAGGTTCCCCAATTACACTGAACCTGAAATGGCCAGGCTCGATAATTCCTGCATGGACCGGTCCGACAGGGATCTGGTACACGCCTTTGCCCTCCACCTGCTTGAAAGGATATGATTCCTTCGGGTTTTCGACAGCCTGAATTTTCCCATTTTTAAAGGATTTCAGGAGAGGGTGAAAGTCTTCAGGATATGCCTCATGTAAAAAGAGCCTCCTTTTGTCAAAAGCATCCGTAAATTCTATACCAAACCCGTCCCTGATTTCCCGTTCATACCAGCAGGCTGAGGGGAAAATAGTTGCAATAGATGTCGTTTCCATTTTCACATGACGCATAAATGCAAATACGTCAGTAGAACCACTCAGCCTGAAAACATAAAAGAGAGTAAAGCCAGAGCTTTCTTCAAAATCCTGGACGCAGAACAGGTTTATCAGCACAAAACCCCTCTCAGAAAGCACAGGCACGGTTTTTAAAAACTCTTTTTCTCCCAGGGGAATATAGAATTCATTATTTTTTCCCCTCCTGATTTGCGGCTCTTTGCCTGAAACGTCAAGTATTAAATCCGTAGCGTACTGGTTCGCCTGAACCGTAGGACTCACTGCAATCTGGCGACTCTCTCTTAATCTCGGACCTGCCGGGGTCAGGGATTCCATTGTGTTTTTAATTAAATTCATTTTTTCTTTGCCTCCTACTTACAGATATCCAAGCTCATACACAATTTCGTTCAATAGATTTTCCAGAAATTCCGGGAAGAAAACTCCAAGGGTCAGAATCATGAAAATAATGGACAAAAGAGGAAGTTTCATCCCATTTCTGACCACATAAGGAATAAGCGGAGTTTCTGACCCTTCGATTCCATCCCCTTTCGAATTCCGGGTAAAAGCCTCGATTAAAAACCTTGCAAATGCCGTTGATGCAATAACCAGCAGGAGAAGAACTGCAAAGACAAGCGATTTTGAAAATCCGAAAGCTTCTAACAGGATAAAAAATTTGGCTGAAAAGATCGGGAAAGGAGGCATGCCTAAAATTGCAAAGCTTCCAATAATAAGTCCCCAGCCTGCGACAGGCTGGAGTGAAAAGATGTCTCTAATATCGTGGATCAGGTTGCTTTCGTATTGTCTGTGCAAAATGCCTGCCGAAAAGAAAAGTGAGGCTTTGGTTAGCGAATGTGCAAGGATGTAGTAGAGCGTCCAAAAGAGGGAGAAAGGCGTTCCTATCCCTATTCCTAGGAGAATAATGCCCATATGTTCCACACTTGAAAAGGCAATAAGCATCTTCAGGTTTTTCTGCCAGAGCATATTCAGGACCGCAATTGCTACTGTAAGGAGTCCAAACCCCATAAGGAATTGGGATATCAGATGTTCGGCCTGTGTCTGCCTGACTATTGAATACATCCGCAGAATTCCATACATGCCTATATTTAACAAAACTCCAGATAAGATGGCACTTACTGCAGAGGGAGCTTTTGAGTGTGCATCCGGAAGCCAGGTATGGAAAGGAAAAATCCCGGATTTTGCTGCAAACCCAATAAAAAGAAACACAAAGCTTGCAGTCAGCATTTTAGGGGATAGAAGGGGTGCGTTTTCAATCAATACGGTCCAGTTCAGGGTCCCGCCGCCCAGCACTTCTCCTGAGAGTGTGTATAGAAAGGTTAGACCTATGAATGAAAAAAGCATGGCTCCCGAAGCTATGAAGATATATTTGATAGCAGCGTCGATATTTTCTTTGGCAGACAGAATTGCCACAAGAGCAGCTGAAAAGACTGTTGTCAGCTCGGCAAAGATCCAGAATAGAGTAAGGTTGTCCGAAAAGAAAGCCAGGGTAGCTGTCGAAAGCAGGACACTGAATGCCGAATAAAAAATCTTCAGGTTATTCCTGTGTAATTCCTGGGCCTCCAACAGGCTTTCAACGTAACCGTTTGCATAGACTGAAGCCAGGAAAAACAACAAAGCTGCAATCAGACCTTCATAAATGCTGAGATGATCTACATAAAAATATTCACTTCCGGTTTCAAAAGCCGGGGCTGAGGTAGTGAACAGGGCATAAAACCCGATTGCAAGAAATGCAAGGGTATGCAGAATGGAAAATGCATTCATCGCCCTGTGAGACTTTGAAAGCAAAATAAGGGTAAGAGCTATGGCTCCTACTGCCAGATAACTGAATATAATCATTATTCTTCCCTCCCTGACCAGATTTTGAGGGTCTGAAGGCGCTGGTGATATTCCTTCTTCGTGGAATCAAGACCTATTGCCAGGATAGTTGTTAACAGTACAAGAATCATCAGATCTATCACAATCAGGATTTCTATAACAAAGGGGAGATCCGCGACAAAAATTCCAAAGAGTAATACCCCGTTTTCCATTGTCAGGTATCCTATGACTTTCGTAATCACTTTCCTCCGGCTGAAGATAACAAGCATGCCCATGAGAGTCAGGGATAAGCCTATAACAGCCCCGATGAAAAACAATTTCCCCAGGACATATTCATCGAAAAAGCCTGAGAGGAAGACATAGGCAAGCATAATCAAGCCTATGCTTACGAGGAGGGATGCGGTAGGTTCCAGATAATTAAACTCCAAGTCCCTACTGATTTTGATTTTTTCCCCTATAAGATTTATAAAAAGTGGAATTAACAATACTTTGCTCACAAGCGTCAGGGCTGCTATTGCAAGCAGCTTTTCACTGCCTTCAATCAGGTAAAAGGATGCAGCAATCAGGGTCAGCAGCAGAGACTGAACTGCATATACAGTCAGCAGCGAAGCTATATTTCTTGTGGAAAGAATAAAAGCTGCAGTAATCAGCACAAAAACAAAGAGGATCCTGACTATATCTTCTAGGAGTGCTGGATCTGCCAGTAAAGAAGCTATCATGTAAACACCTCCATCAGGATAGTTAGTGCGGAGAAGAAAAATGCCATCATATAGAATCCGGGAAGCCTGAAAAGCCGCATTTTTGCAATGGAAGATTCAAACAAGCCTATTAGCCCTGCAAGCAAGCTGGCTTTTACAAGGAAATAAAAGCATGAAATCACAATGCCTGCAAAAGTAAGCTCGGTTGCAAGCCCCCAGGGAGCCAGAGTGTTTATCAGGACTGCCATCAGGATTGTCTGCTTAATCGCATGGGCAAGCTCTATTAAAGCTAGATTTTTCCCGGACTGCTCCAGGATCATGGCTTCGTTAATCATGGTAAGTTCAAGATGTGTTGCTGGGTTGTCTACTGGAATTCTTCCGGTTTCCACTATAATGATAATAAAAAGGGAAATCGAAATAAGGCTCAAGGTCGGGCTTTCAGGGATTGTAGACCCAGCAGTTATTGCAAACATCTCATGAAAGTTTACAGTTTTTAACACATATGCAAGTGCAGCAAAGGCTATGATCATTGTAGGTTCAATCACAGCCGACAGGCTCATTAGGCGGGAACTGCCCATGCCCCCGAAAGCGCTGCCCGAGTCAAGCCCGCAGAGTGCCGTAAAAAAACGCTCTATTACTAGCAGATAGAGGAAAACTATTATGTTTCCGATTCCAGCTGGAGCGTTTGGGATGAAGACGACAGGGACAAAAAGCGTAGCCAGTAGAAGGACTCCCAAATTGAGATAGGGAGTGATTCTCATGATTATAGAAGAATTTGGGGAGTACACAACCTCCTTTTGCATAAGCTTGCGCAAATCAAAATAGCTCTGCAGGAGCCTCGGACCTTCCCTTCCCTGGGCATATGCCTTGACCTTTTTTATCAGGCTCATAAAGAATGGGGAGACCAGCAGGATAAAGCCCGTGTTTAGTAAGATAAATAAGAGAAATGAAGCATTCATGCAAAATACCTCGTAAATGTCATCAGTGTAAGTACTGCGATAAAGACGTAGAATACATAAGTGCCCAGCTTCCCATTCTGCAGTCTGGAGACCTGGAAAGAGACCACGTTGACCGCGTAGGCTACAGGAAGATAAAGATATTTTTCAAAGAATTTATTGAAGCGTATCCTGGTAGTCCCGTCTTTAAAAATACATTCTTTCGTATCTGAATATGTCCTCGTACTCGAGATTTCAGTCCTGTAGATCTTTTTGAAAATTGCTACAAGGGGCTCGGAAAAGCCTGCGGAGCTGTATTCCATTGTGGGGTGCTGGGCAAGGATCCCGCAGCCCCAGGTTTCTTTGCTTATCCTTGGGACTTTTGAAAAGCCGTAGTTACGAACCCCAAGCCAGACAAACCCACAGGCTCCGGCAAGAATCAGCCCAAGAACCAGCATATCAGGTATCCCAAGGTCAATGCCGAACAATGCCAGAATCCTGTTTGAAAACAGCCCTGAAAGGATGCAGAGAGCCGCAGGTATCGCTTCTCCGGACAGCATGGGCTGCGGGACTTCGATAGCTTCTTTTGCACATTCTGTCCTTGGAAGGGCAAGGAAGGAGATTCCGAAAAGCTTTACAAAAAGAGCTGCTACGAGCGCACTGGTAAGGGCAAAGACCGAAAGGGTAATAATCAGAAGCACCTTTAGAAGAGGGTCCGGAAGCGCTGAAGAGTAGAAATAAGCCTGAAAAAGCATAAGCTCGCTTACGAAGCCGCTTGTTGGAGGAAGGCCGGCGATTGAGACCGAACCTATTAGAAATAGAGCGGCGGTGCGAGGCATACGTTTTATAAGGCCTCCAAAGGCTTCGATATTCCGTGTGCCAGTGGCATGAACTATCGAGCCTGCGCAGAGAAAGAGCAAACTCTTGAAAAGGGCGTGGTTGAAAGCATGAAAACTTGCTCCCACAAGACTCAACAGGGCAAGGCCCTCAAGTCCTTCCAGTTTAAATATCAGATACAGGCCAATTCCTGTAAAAATGATACCGACGTTTTCTATACTGCTGTAAGCAAGCAGTTTTTTTATATCACTTTCCCTGAAGGCGTAGAGTACTCCCAGTACGGCTGAGAGACTCCCTCCTATAAGGATGAGCACCCCCCACCAGATTTCAGGGGCGGAAACAAAGAGTAAAAACCGCAGGAAACCGTAGATTGCAACCTTAAGCATGACCCCTGACATTAGAGCCGAAATGCTTGAAGGAGCTGCAGGATGAGCATAGGGCAGCCATTTGTGGAATGGAACAAGCCCTGCTTTGATTCCAAAACCTGTAAATAAGCAGAGAAAAGGCAATGTCAGGACGCTTGCCGGGTAATCCAGCTGTCCGAATTCGGCAGAGCCTGTAAGCCTGAATAGGCTTATAAAACCCATGAAAAGGAAGACTGTACTCAGACTTGTCATTATAAAGTAGAAGATCCCTGCTTTTTTGTTTTCCTCTGAGGAATAATCATGGAGCACAAGCATCAGAGAAGACAGAGACATTATTTCCCAGAAAATCAGGAAACCTACCATATTTCCTGCAAGTACGACCATCAGCATGGCAAGGATAAAGAGATTTGTAAGGGCTGTCTGGAGGTCTTTTCTGGCTTCACTTTTAGCATGTTCAACATATTCAATGGAATATATTGAAACCCCTGGCACAACGGCTGCAATTAACAGAATAAAGCCTGCCGAGAGCCTATCTACAGCCATGGTAAAATTTAACCCTGGAAGAAATCTGAAGGCTGAAAAAACAGGCTCTTTTCCTGTGTAAAGGGCTATACCTGCAAAAGCCAGAAGCAGGATCGAAGAAAAAAAAGATAGGCTTAAGGAAGCCTTTCTCGTGTTTTTACTGCGGTACGTAAGTGGCAGGATAGTTCCAAATATGAGAGCTATAATAGCGACGTAGACGAAGGTTTCGAGCAAACTCATTCACTCCTTAAACCATAAGTTCTGGCCGTTAAAATAAAGCCTGAAAATTGTGTTTCAGTCCAAATTGAGCATGGGAGCTCTTGATCTCGTACCCCGCATAAAGTGAGATTTTTGAAACTGTTTTGCCTTTTAGAAATAAATGAAAATGATTCTGTAGTTAGTATTTATATTCCACCGTAAACTTCTATTCCAGGGGTTTTTTTCCCGGAAACTTTTTGTCTATAACACTCCCTAATAATATATAGGTTTACATTATAAGCTTTTTTGTAGATAATGATTATTACCTTCATAAGATCCATCTCAAAAAATGAGATTGGTCGGACATATCAAAATCTAATAAGAAAGCTTTTCACCTGTTGAAAGAGGAAGACATATCTAATTTTTAGTTTATGACTGAAAATATATATAATAGATATTTAATAATTGACTTAAGTACTACGGTCTTAAAATAGTACCAATCTCAGAAGAGTAAATTCTTAAAGAAATAACGATCCTGGATGAGCGTTCATTGGTCATCGGTTAAGGAATTCTCTTGCGCGAAAGCTATCGATTTTGTACCAGAAGCCTGTCTT
>DADO01000116.1:0-5289 GCA_002509325.1 Methanosarcina sp. UBA402
GCTGCGGCTGCGGGAGCTGCGAATGCTGCCTTTGAGATTGCTTCTTCGATGTCTACGCCTTCAAGGGCTGCGACAAGGGCCTTTACTCTGGCGTCGTTAACTTCGATACCTGCTGCCTGGAGAACGGCAGTAACTGCTTCTTCGGTAATTGCTTTACCAGCGTTGTGCAATAAGAGAGCTGCATATATGTATTCCATCATTAATCACCTAATTTCAATTATCGTAAATTTATTTATCCGAAAAGGGCACCAAGACCGGCCATTCCGTCTTCTTCAGAGGTGTCCTCTTCCTCTTCTTCCTCTTCTTCCTTTACTTCTTCTTCCTCTTCGGGCGCCTTGGCTGCTGCACTTGCGGCTGCTGCGCTTGCGGCTGCTCCTAGAGCTTCCTTTAGTTCGTCATCCACGGCATTTGCGTCTTTGTCTGCGGCTTCGGATGCAACCGATGTCATCTGGGCATGAGCTTTTGCCAGCAAAGTGTCCATGACTCCGGAATCAAACACGACAGCATTGACACCAAGATTCTTAGACTCTGTAAAGGCTTTTGCCAGTAAGGTGACAATTGTTGCGCTTGTCGGGTATGCGGTGTTGACAGAGAGATTGAAAGCGTTCTGCGCTGCTCTAATAACATCAGAGAAGTACTGGCTTTCATCAATTGCAAGAAGTTCCGGCTCGTAAATTGTACCATCATCATAGGCGGCTCTTAAATCTAGCCCTACAATGAGAGGATATACTTCCAACTTTGAAAGCATGGTTGCGAGCTTCTGCGAAACTTTCTCACCTGCTTTACAGACAACCTTCGTTTCCTTTACTACAACCTTCCCTGCATCTATTGAAGCGGGAATTCCTACGCTCTGGAGTTCTCCGAGAATTGGTCCAGGTGGGAAACTGGTAGGTCCCTTCTGAACAATAATATCTGCAGGAGCTATTGCACCTCCTTTGATTGGAGAAGGGGTTTTTGTCTGTTCAAGCACCTTGTAAAGCTTGAAGGGACTTTCGTTAGTAAATATCAAAGCGGTCTGCTTGTCAAGATATTTATCCATCTCGGGAATGCTTTCTCCAAGCTCATCTAAAGCCCGCCTTGTAAGGGTGTTCCTTGAGACTTTGAGCACTGCCACGTCTTTAAGGTCCCTGCGGATTTTCTGGATTTTAGCTGCAAGAATGCCTTCGATCCCGACCATCCCGAAGACCTTATGGGATTGAATGAGTTCTTTTATAATATCGATCTCATCCTTTTTCCACTGTGGGATATTCTCCGTGCGATGTTTATTTTCTGCCATTTACACCACCCTTTCGGATTTTCCCATAGTCGTCGTGACATAGACTGCTCTGAGGTTGTGCTTGCCCTTGTCCAGAACACGCTCAAGCCTAGATATTATAGTCTCAATGTTCTCTGCAAGCTGGTCAGGACTCATATCTCTTCGGCCAACAGGCACATGGAAAGTAAGCTTGTCTTTTGACCTCAATCTGATCGCATTTTGCTTGCTCTGGATAAGTTCGGTTATATCCTTGGTAGGTAAGAGTGGAATAGGCATTTTCCCTCTGGGTCCAAGAACAACACCAAGGTTCTTACCAATTATTGGCATAAACTGGGTTTCTGCGATAAAAAGGTCACATTCGTTTGCAAGAATCCTGGCTCTGCTTTTGTCAGTCACTAGCTCATCGAGCTCAACATCAGAAATAACATACGCAGCACCGGCGGCTTCTGCCCTCAGGCCCACTTCACCTCTTGCAAAAACGCCGATTTTCAGTTCTTTTCCGAGCCCGTGAGGAAGAATTACTTCTTCATCAACTCTGTTCTTCGGTTGGTTCATGTCAAGATTCTTTAAGTTTATCGCCAGGTCAACGCTTTCTGAGAAGTTGCGTTTTGGCGATTCTTCAAGTACTTTCTTGACAGCTTCCAGTATAGTTTTTTCTGCCATCTTGTTCCTCCCCGTAGTGTTTGGACTTGCTTGTCCAGGCAGCCTTTTTGGCTTACTACGGTTGGTTTTAGGGCGTACCCATTATCCGGGTTCTGCTACTCTTAACAGTAAGCTTTGAATAGCTATCATTTTTATTTATTGCAGTATATGATATGCAAAGTTCTTGAGCTATTAGTGCTATCTGATTTAAAACTATTGGTGTGGCAGTGAAATCCCGGATAAATAGTAAAGGGATGGGAAGGCTTACCATTCCTCGCCAGCAAGCAAATCATCGAACTTGCCTTCATCGAGTGCTTTCTGACAGTCTCTGGCCCTAACTCCCTCTACGGTTACACCCATAGGGACACAGGTTCCCATTACTTCTTTCATTGTTGCCTTGAGATCGTAGGCAAGTACGTCTTCCCTTTTCATACGGGCGATCTTTGCGACCTGCGGGATGCTGATGTTTCCAACAACTTCGCTTCCTGCATTTCCTGACCCTTTCTGAATCCCTAGTTCTTTCATAATCAGGGATGCAGTAGGTGGAGTACCTACCTCGATCTCGACATTTTTCTTGTCGTCAACAATCACTTTTACAGGGACCTGCATTCCATTGAAATCCCTGGTTTTTTCATTGATCTTTTCGACCACTTCTTTTATGTTGACCCCGAGCGGACCAAGCGCTGGACCTAAAGGTGGTCCAGGATTCGCTTTTCCTCCAGGGACAAGTGCTTCAACAATACTTGTCATCTGAGTCTCACCGGTTTTAATAAGGTATAACTTTACAGATCTGTTTCAATCCGCTCTCAGTACTGGTGATTTATCTATTAATAAGCTGGAATTTTTCGGTATTTTCCATCTCGCCGTGGCTTTATTCCTTGTCTTTTTTAAGTATCCTTACAGTATCGCCACGAATCGTGATGGGAATCGGAACCACAGCATCAAACAGTTCCACAGTAATTTCCTCATGACCTTCATCAACCCTTTTAACCCGGGCTTTCTCCCCTTTAAAGGGTCCTGATGTGACCTCAATTATAGCCCCTTCTTTGATTCCTGTCACAGTTGGTTTGGGTTTAAGGAAATGCTCAATTTCGGCAATTGATGAACTCCCTTTCACAAGAGCCCGTGCATGGGGAATAGTTTGGATTGCCACTTCTACGATTCCAGGTTTAGGAGCCTCAACAAGGACATATCCTTTTAGCTCATCAGGAGCAAGAATTGCCCTTATATCCAGTTTCTCCTTCTTTGAGATCCTGGCAAGCGTTGTCGCAACCGATTTTTCCTGGTTTGCTGTGGTTTTGATTACAAATATCTGTGAATCCTCACTCATTTGGCCACCCACTGGGGCAACATTGTCAACAGTACGTATACAATAAATCCTATTGCTCCCACTACCAGAATACCAATACCTGCAACTTTGGCAATGGTCAAGAACTCTTCCCTGGACGGTTTTTTAGTAAGTTTCAGGATTCTCAAGTGTGATCGTATTACCTGACCAACGCTTTCTACAGTTATTTTCGGATCAAACGTGGATTCTGCCATCAATTCACATCCAGGTTTTCTTTATTTCATTCATCTGTCTTTAATTTTTTGCCTGCAGTTCTTCCTATGCATTTTTCCATTTTCAAAATTCGCTTTTCTTATACGCAAATTTTCAGACTTATGCCAAGGAAGGAACGGGCGGGGATTATATTATTAATTCCTATTATATGAAGATATCACTGACACGGCTTTTAAAACGTCAAAGGATTTCGATGCTGGATTAATGTTTATTTCAAAGCTTTAATCGCGTCAGTAGAAAGATCTATTTTTGATGCTGAATTGTATCGGCATCATACGGTATTTACCATAAAAATAGTTTTCGATTGGTTTTGTTCCTATCCTTCATTTTACTTTAAAGAGAGGAAAACAGTATTTTTTATCCAATCGAAGATTTTAATCCCTTTTGTCTCTGGTTTGATCACTCTACAAAATCAATTCCATATTTAAAGGTAATATCCTTGTCGTTTCCATGGCCGTAAATCTGGGCGGATTTTACTCCTGTGACCACGATCATGGTGCGTACGGTCTGTTCGAGATCAGGGTCAACCTGGGCACCCCAGATCAGGCGGGCATTGGGATCTATCCGGCTGTAAACCTCCTGAACTACACACTCAGCTTCCGAGATCGTCATGTCAGGCCCTCCAACCACATTAACAAGGGCAGAGGTCGCACCTGAGATATCTACATCAAGAAGCGGGCTGCGCAGGGCTTTCTGTACGGATTCAACGGCTTTGTTCTCTCCATCAGATTCTCCAAGCCCTATCATCGCGACACCACCATTTTGCATAACAGTTCTGATGTCTGCAAAATCAAGGTTCACAAGTCCGGGTTTTGTAATCAGTTCGGTTATGCCCTTTACGGCTCTCATAAGAACTTCGTCTGAGACTTTAAAGGCAGCCTGAAGCGGGAGTCTCGGAACGACTTCAATCAGCTTGTCGTTGGGTACCACTATTACCGTATCTGCGACATCTCTCAGGCGTTCAAGACCTGCCTCTGCATTGGTTCTGCGGATATGGCCTTCCACACTGAAGGGCAGAGTAACGACTGCAATCGTAAGGGCTCCTGCATCTCTTGCTGCCTCAGCTACTATAGGTGCAGATCCTGTTCCTGTTCCTCCTCCAAGGCCTGCAGTGATAAAGACCATATCAGAGCCTTCGACAACCTTGTTTATCTCATCAATGCTCTCGATTGCTGCATCTTCTCCTATCTGGGGGAGACTGCCAGCTCCAAGTCCACGGGTTTTCTTTTTCCCGATAAGAATCTTTTTGCCGGAGCGTGTATGAAGAAGGTGCTGGGCATCGGTATTTATGGCAATAAGGTCCGCTCCCTGGACCCCTTCGCCCATCATACGCTGGATGCTATTTGAGCCTCCGCCTCCACAGCCTACCACTTTGATGGTTGTTTTAAGGCTTCTGAGGATCTCCTCAAGCTCAGCATCAACATCTGAGTCTACTACGTTAGAGTAATCTATATTTGAGTACTCTCCCTGCCCGGCACGTCCTTCCAGGGCAGATCGAGCAAGGGCTTCTTCCACAATGGATCTCATGCTACTGTTTTCCTCCACTTAATGGGGTAATATTTAAGTGTTGATATTAAGAATAAATGTATTTTTAGGGGGAATATGTGTATTTTTACCATCAAATATACAGTTTTGAATTTAATAGTTTTCCTTTTCCTGCCATTTAACTTAAACTGTATTTATTTAATAACTTTTTTAAATTATTCTACTTTCCTGCCAGGCCTCAGGTTTTTCTCTTAAAGGCTTTCATGACCTGATTTTATTCCCCATTTCATTAACTACTTTATTAACTTATTTGGCATGAAAGTGCTTTCAAGTACTTTCATTTCTT
>DADO01000116.1:5447-8574 GCA_002509325.1 Methanosarcina sp. UBA402
AGTGCTTTCAAGTACTTTCATTTCTTTTTGCCTGTTATTCAAAGAATTTTATATGCCTTTTTATTATTTCATATGCCTTTTTATTAACTATTTTATTCCCTGCTTTATTCCTTATTTTATTCCTTTATTTTGGATCTTCCTCAATTTGTTTACTTTATATGTTTATTTTTTATTCTTTTATTTTTTTGAAGCTTTCCTTATATTTTTACCTTTCCCTTTTTCTGGGTTTATATATTCTTATTCTCAAGATATAATAATCGGTTTAATATTTGTCTATGTCTGTAATATCAGATAGTTATGCTTTTCCTCTGGATTCTCCTAAAATAATGCCTGTTGCAATTAGATGGGCAACTCTCAGAGGTTCAGGAATACTGCTTCTTATTGAAGTAAGCTGGATAATCTTCTTCACAGTTTTCAGGCCTATGCCTGCTCTCTGGATATAAATGAGACCTTTTTTACCGGCAATTTTTTCTATTTCTCCGGCTCGTTTTATTATAATCCAGCGCTCTTCTCCATCCGGAAAATATTTGAGAGCAGACTTGATTTTCTCAAAATCTGGATAGTCCCGCATGACCACAATTACAGGGATCCCAGTTTCCCTGTAAAGCATCTGTATATCAATAACATTAAAGCCTCCGTAGGTTATTCCGTCGAGAATAACCGTTCTTATCTGGCCATAATGTTTGCTCTTCTTTATCATATCGCAGATAATATCAGTAGCATCAAACCCGTCCCTTGTGATTTCGGAACGAAGGACTCCGTCCATCCAGTCTCCACCCCGAAAAACAGCTCCAACTATCATTACTTTTTCATTAAGGAGTGCAGAGTCATCTATACCTAGAATTCGAACTTCGGGCTTGATATGAAAATCTAAACTCACAGGTACTCTTTATGTCTGGATCATAAAAATAGTTTGTCTGTTAAAAATGAACCCCTGAAGGGGCTTTTTGTTTGGGCTATTATTGGATCTATTATTACACGAACATGGTTTCAGGGAGACTGATTACACGAACATGGTTTCAGGGAGACTGTCGGGCATCATTTTCTGCGTTTCTGCAGCCATAGATACCTTATCCACAGCTTCGAGGAAATCCTCCATCTCAACCAGTTCTTTATCTTTCCTGACTGCAAACATACCTGCTTCTGTGGCGATTGCCTTCAGGTCTGCTCCACTCATCCCTTCGGTAACTTTTGCAAGCCTCTTAAAGTCAATATCCCCTGCAAGAGCCATTCTCTCGCAGTGGATCAAGAGGATTTTTCCTCTGGCTTCTGCTCCGGGCATGGGGACATGGACAAGTCTGTCAAAGCGACCTGGCCTGAGAATTGCCGGGTCAAGGACATCAGGACGATTTGTTGCCGCAATAATCCTAATATTTTTTCTCTTGTCAAAACCATCCATTTCTGCCAGCAGCTGCATGAGCGTCCTCTGAACCTCACGGTCTGCGCCAGTCGTTTCATTTAAACGTCTTGCGGCAATTGAGTCCAGCTCATCAATGAAGATTATACTTGGAGCTTTTTTTCGGGCCATCTCAAAGATTTCTCTTACAAGTTTGGAACCATCCCCAATGTATTTCTGTACTAGCTCAGAGCCAACAACCCTGATAAAGGTCGCATGGGTCCTGTGAGCTACAGCTTTCGCAAGTAAGGTTTTGCCTGTTCCCGGAAGCCCATAAAGAAGAACTCCCTTAGGAGGCTCGATACCTATCCGAGCAAAACGTTCCGGCTCAATTAGAGGAAGCTCAACTGCTTCTTGAAGTTCCTGGATTTGCTCTTCCAGGCCTCCTATCTGGTCATAGTCAACTTCTACGCTTTCGAGGACCTCCATTGCAGCAACAAAAGGCTCTTCCGTAGAAGGAATTACCTCAGCAATGGCAAGCGTATGCTGGTTCAGGGCAACTTTTGCCCCTGGCAGCAGTTTCTTCTCATCAATATACTGTGAGACATTGACCAGGAACTGTGGTCCGTTGCTGCTCCGGACAATTATCCTGTCATTCTTAATCACATCAATGACCGTACCAATGATGAGCGGGGAGGTTTTCATCCGATCGAGTTCAGACTGCAGCTTCCGTATTTCCCGTTCATATTTTATTTTTTGATTTTCCAGATAACGTTTTTCGGACTCAATCTGGCTGCACTGCTCTTCCAGAAAACTGTTTCGGCTTTCAAGTTGCCTCACTCGGTCCTGGACGCTTTCAGTTAATTCCCCCAGCTCTCCAGGCTCGATCCCGTCATACACAGGTCCGGACTTACCAAGGTGACTGCGCATGCTTTCATCCTTACTTCTGGTACTTTCCGTCATGGAGCTCCGAATGATATTTAAGTTCATACCGTATATAGCGTTTTCGAAGTGATCAATATGCAGTGCGAAATATGTGGTGCAGAGATCCGCGGAAAGCCTATATGCATTACAGTTGATAACAGCGAACTACAGGTATGCCAAAAATGTGCTTCGTATGGTAAAGCCGTTGATAAGCGAACTCCCGTGTCAAGAAAAATTTCTCCGGTAGTTCGTAAGGTTCCAAGAACCGGAAATAGGCCAAAAAAGGATTTTTTCGATATTTTGAAAGACGAACTCCTAGATAACTATGATCAGATTATCCGGGAAGCCAGAGAATCCAAAGGCTGGTCTCAAGAAGACCTGGCTGAAAATATCAAAGAAAAAGCATCTCTGATTAAAAAGATAGAACGTAGCGAAATTGTACCAGAAGATTCCGTCCGAAAGAAACTCGAACACACTCTTAACATCAGACTTACGGAACGGGTGGAAGTCTCAGGGCAGGAAGTCTCCCACTTTAAGAAAGATACTACCCTCGGAGATATAGTAAAAATAAAGAGAAAATGAATCTCAACTGCAGATTCTGTTCCGACAGCAATATCTGTTTCCCGGTAGTTTTCTTCTGGGAACAACAGAGGGTTCGATTAGAAGATATTTTTAATCTTCTTCACCCTTTCTCTTTTGCATTCTTTTTATCCCTTACGGCTTTGAATCTATTACTTTATTTTGAATCTCTTTTTTAGTTGTTAATTCTCTTAAGTAGTGTGCTATAATCCTGAGAATCTCAAATTAGGATTTTGACTTAAAAACCTATTCTTTTTTCCACTAACTCTGATAGGACTTTCCTTTATT
>DADO01000056.1 GCA_002509325.1 Methanosarcina sp. UBA402
GTTGCGGACCCAGCACATTTTCACGAATGTCAAGTGCTCTTTGATAAAATGGGAGTGCTTTTTCATAATCTCCCATACTTTTATAGAGTACTGCGAGATTGTTTAGTGTTGTTGCAACTGATGGATGTTGCGGACCCAGCACATTTTCACTAATGTCAAGTGCTCTTTGATAAAGTGGGAGTGCTTTTTCATAATCTCCCATACTTTTATAGAGTCCTGCGAGATTGTTTAGTGTTGTTGCAACTGATGGATGTTGCGGACCCAGCACATTTTCACAAATGTCAAGTGCTCTTTGATAAAGTGGGAGTGCTTTTTCGTAATCTCCCATACTTTTATAGAGTACTGCGAGATTGTTTAGTGTTATTGCAACTGATGGATGTTCAGGTCCGAGTTCTGCTTCAAGAATTCGCAGTATTTCTTCATATATAGGGGTAATTAATTGCCAGAATGCTGCTCTGTAGAACGGAGCAGATACATAAATAAACCATTCGCATAATTCTTCTGCTTCAAGTGACTCTTTTGCATGGTAGATGGCTTCGGTTAGGGCGGTTTCGTGCTCTGAAGTAATTGCCTTAATATCAAGGTCTTCTATTTTGTTACTGTAGTAAACAAACAAAAACTGATGAGTATTTTTTCTGTCAGTAGAATCTTGATGTTCTTGGAGGCTTTTCCTCATTAACTGGTGAATAGAATATTTCCCATTGGAATCCGTTTTGATAAAAGAAAACTTAATCAGTTCTGAAAAGGCACCAGCTGGAAATCCTGGATCAAACTTTTTCATTAATATTTCGAAGAGATCTCGATCCCAGAAATTAGGTGCTGAAAGGACTTCGAGTGCTCGAATCTCATTTCCTTCCAGGTATTTTACAAATGTGTTGAAGATCTCTAGCTGTGTCTTACCGAAATCTTCAGGAATCGGCTGTCTTCTCTTACGTCTCTCTTTAAAAGTATCAACAGATAGGTTAAGATAGTATGGAACTCCTTCACTGGCTTTGATAATTATATCCCGAATATCTTTATTTTCAATGCCGCAATCTTCCAAAAATTCTGTACAATAGTTTTCCGGAAGCTCGTCTACTGAGTGCTGTTCCAGATACATTTTCCACTCAGGATCGCAGTCCGAAGCCCACAGTAACTTTTCTCTCCCAGAAATTACCCATGAAACCCCCTGCATGTTTGGGATAAGGT
Source organism: Methanosarcina sp. UBA402 (assembly GCA_002509325.1). Taxonomy (GTDB): domain Archaea; phylum Halobacteriota; class Methanosarcinia; order Methanosarcinales; family Methanosarcinaceae; genus Methanosarcina. Next base: position 1,189 of record DADO01000056.1, read on the forward strand.
TGTCCCTTATCCATTCATCTTTTTCATGGAAACTGCCTCTATTTCTTAGACCTTCCCAGAGAGCTTCGTAAGTGTCAATAAAAATGTAAGCTTTTGAATCCTTACCTGAATAACTTGTAAAATCTGCAGCAAAAAAGCCAGGCAATAATTTTTCCAGCTCATGAGCTTCCATAGAGACAAGTTTACTGATGTCTATAGCCTGTTCTTTAAAAATTCTCATAACGTTATCAGGGGCATTGTTTATAATATCCCATGTAAGTCTTGCAGGCCCAAACTCATCAAGAACACCTATTATCTTACTGAAAAATCCCCTTTCTTTAATCAGAGGATAATTTTCTTTTTGCAGAGGAATCTCAGGGTGAAGCTTTTTCCAGTATATGGCGTGAATTGTATTGAATAGATAAAACTTAGCCTTGCATTTTTTCTGAATTTCGTTTCTCAGGGTGATTAAAAAAGTACCAGCTTCTCTGTAGGTCTTTGTATCTAGATCGATGGTTGCCCAGACTATTTCAGGATACTCTTCGTCCAGTATACCTTGCAATTCTTTTTGCAGTTTACTTTTACCAATGCCTGCGATGCCATGGTAAAATAAGATGTTGTACTCCCCAGTTCCCGAATTCTGGATATTTTCTCGGAAAGCCTGAATACAGGCTTCCCTATCAACAAATACTCTCTCTTCTCCAAAATATGTTGTAGGGCCAATTGACATTTATAAAACTCCACAGGGCAGGCAGTATTCTGATCAGCTAAATTTCCAACCTGTGGACTTATTTTAGACTTGTTCTATATTACACCATCGAAATCTTTTAAATTTAATCTAAGGTAAATTAAGATAATTGAAGATTCAACTCCCCAGCATTTTTTCTACATATTCCCTACTAATTTAAAGCTCAGCTCCGCCAGCTTCTCTCCATTTTCTCATACAGGCCAATTAAGTTATTCCGCGTGATCTTGAAATACGGGTGGTCGGGACCGTATTCTTTTTCGATTATATTGAGGGCTTTTTCGTAGAGATCGATTGCGGTTTCGTATTCACCCATACTTTCATGGAGGCCTGCGAGGTTGTTCAGGGTTGTGCCGATATCAGGATGGGTCGGGCCGAAGGAGGTTTCGTAGATCTTGAGGGCGCGGGTGTAGAGAGGAAGGGCTTTTTTATGCTGGCCCAGGATCCTGTAGAGTTCGCCCAGGTTGTTCAGGGTCTTGGCAACTTCAGGGTTATCAGGACCGAGGATCCGCTCTCGGATTTCAAGGGCTCGCGTGTAGAGCTCCAGGGCTTTTTCGTGGCGGCCTTTCTGGACATACACGCCTGCGAGGTTGTTCAGGGTTGTGGCAAAGCCCACGTGTTCGGTTTTTCCGAATTTCTCCATAATTTCCAGGGACCGGGTGTAGAGGATCATGGCTTTCTCATACCTTGTGGTCTGGAAATAGAGCAGTGCAAGGTTGTTCAAAGTCTGGGCCATCTGCGGGTGTTCAGAACCGTATCTCTTTTCTTCAAGCTTTAAAGCCTGCCCGTACCTGTCCTCTGCTTCGTCAAGTTTGCCCATTTCCGAAAGTAAAACACCCAGGTTATTCAGGGTTCCAGCTCTATACCCCATAATCACGCGGTTATCAGGCTCCCGCTCCTGAAGCATCTCTAGAAGTTTAAGAGCCTTTCTGAAGTACTCTTCAGCCATCTCGGGCTTTTCCAGGCCCTTATAAAGAAAGGCTATCCTGTTCAGGGTTCTGACAGCTCCGAGATTTTCCGGGCTCAGAAACTTTTCCTGGATTTCCAGCGCCTGGGTATAGAATGGAAGGGCTTCTTCGTACCTGTCCATTAGATAGTAAAGAAAGCCAAATTCACTGAGCGTATCCCCAGTTTCAGGCTGGCTTCCTGCAGGAAGGTTTTCACAGATCCTTAGGGCTCTGGAAAAAAGCCTGAGGGCTTCTTCGTAATTCCCCTTGTAGCGGTAGACTCCTCCAAGCCCAACCAGCACAGATGCAGTTTCCGGGCTTTCAGGTCCAGGCTTCTTTTCCACAATCTCGAGCAACTCTTCATACAGAGGTAACAGCAATTCCCAGGCCCCTGCCCTATAAAAAGGCTCGGCTTTAGTTTTGAACCAGCTTACCAGCTCCTCAGGTTCAAAAATTTCCTTTGCGTGCATAAAAGCTTCCTTAAAGGCAATCTCGTCTTCAGGAGTAATAAGTTCAGAGTCCAGATCTTTTAGCCGCTCTTCGTACCTCTCAAACAGATCCCTGTGTTTTTTTATTTTTTTTTCAACTTCATTTTCCAATTTTTCCTTAAGATTTTTATCTTCAATGTCACTAGAAATTCTCTCAGCAGGATCTCCTTCTTTTTCAGAAATGTCTTCTTTTTTTGAGTCCTTATTAAAATTAATCATAATTTACCCCTCCTAAGTCAAAAGCAGGATAATGCAGACCTTTGTCTTGAAATCAAATATATCTATTATTAAATTTTCCAAATGGTTCATATCATTGAATAAACCCATCTATATTACTTTCGTGCATAACTTGTATTTGTATTCATAACAATTTAAGCTCGTACAAGTTTAAGAAAAATCAACGCGTATTAATAAACTCAAACTCATCTATTAAGACTACTTGTCAACGGCGGTGAATAATT
>DADO01000148.1:0-10874 GCA_002509325.1 Methanosarcina sp. UBA402
GGCCGCCCGCAATTTGATTTTTTCAACGTTTGCTGGACCTTCCTGATATTATCTATGGCTTTTCTCTTTAACTCAATCATCTTTTCCATTTCACTTATTTTCAGTTCCATCCATTGTATTTTCATATCCAACTTCATTAATGCAACTTCTTTGGAAAAATAATCATTAGCAGTTCACTCAAAGAAAATGACAAAATTAAACTTGGTATTAACTCTGAACTGAGAATAAGGAAAATAGAAGAGGATCATATCAAGTATTTAGAATATCACAGACAGAATATTTTCAAAAAATGAGTAAAAAATAATGACATTATTATTCTATGAAGTTTTTTGCTAGTAAGATCACCACTGTCGATCTTTTACGGCATTGATGGAAGTTTTTCATGTTATCTATGACAGTATTATAAAGTCAGACTGTATACAATAATGAGAAATAGATGAATAAATTAAAGGTGGTCAAGCTGACGCTTAAAAAGAGCCGTGAGTATGATGCTGATTTTGTAAAAGAAAATATGATGGGACCAAACTCAATGAAAATCGTTGAGGAGCTATCGGAGTCTTTAAAAATTGAGAAAGGAATGCGAGTACTTGATCTTGGATGCGGGCGAGGACTAACTTCAATATTTCTGGCAAAAGAGTATGATGTTACGGTTTTTGCAACTGACCTCTGGATCAGTGCAACCGAGAATTATGAAAGAATCAGGTCAATGGGACTGGAAGATAAGATAATTCCAATACATGCAGAAGCCCATGATTTACCATTTGCTAATGAGTTTTTTGATCTTGCCATATGTGTAGATGCCTATCACTATTTTGGGGTTGAGGAGGATTATTTGACAAAGCATTTTGCTCCACTTGTAAAGAAAGGAGGACAAATAGCAGTCGCAGTCCCTGGGTTGAAAGAAGAGTTCACAAACGGAGTGCCTGCGGAGCTACAGCCATACTGGTTTGAGGATATGACTTTAACTCTACACTCATACGACTGGTGGTATAATCTCTGGAAAACTTGTGATTCAGTAAGGATTCAGGAGTGCAAAGAGTTAAAGTGTTTGGAAGAAGCCTGGCAGGACTGGCTTTCGTGCAACAACGACTACGCCCGCAGGGATATTGGAATGATGGAAGCTGAGGGTGGAAATTACTTTAATCTGGTTTCAATTGTAGCTACGAAGTTATGAAGAGGTTTTTAACGAGCCAGTTTTTGTTTTATTGCAGGGAGGGCTCAGGCATGAAAGATTTTCCGGAGTTTATGAAATATTGACTGGGAATATCTTGCCATTTACAACCTGCCATTTACAACCTGTCCTAACGACGTAAAAAATACCGTTCATTAACTTTTGCATATCTGCACGTGGCCTTCCTATATGTGGTTTCTGTGGAGGTAGATAGGGTTTTATATGGACTCCCGGTCAGCGATTTTCATGGAATGCATAATGCTATATTTATAATTTTAAAGAGATGTTAGTTTAGGAAAGGCTTTGTATTAAAAAATATTGTAGAATTCAATTATGTCGAATGAAAAAGGAAATCTCTAAATTTCACCGCACTTGATTCATCATCTATCCTTCTAATTCCTCTCTGAACACTTTTGTCAAGTTTGTTCGGGACGGCTCATCAATTTAGGGCATAAGTGAAATGAAAGTTAGCTGTAAGGCATCAGAGGCTCTGGAGTCCGGTCATGGGATCTAGATCCAGCCATTTTCCTCAAGAAATTCAAGGGCTTCAATAGCTCCGTCCCCAAAGGAAGCTTTTGTCACATAATCCGCAGTTTTCTTTATTATTTCGTCTCCGTTTGCGACAGCAATCCCGAAACCTGAGACTTCAAACATTTCCACATCGTTTGCGGAATCTCCTATGGCTACAAAATCTTCGGGTTTTAGCCCCATCATGCCTGCAAGTTTCTGGAGACCGACACCTTTGTTGATTTTCGTGCTTTTAATATGGATAGCATATTTGGTATCAATCATTTCGACGCCAAAAGGCTGGGTTTTTAGAAGGGCTCTGGCTTTTTCAAGATCAAAGTCTCTCCTGAGAGCAACTTCGCTTTTTCGGTATAAAGGGTCAAGTTTAGTGAGCTTGAAATGCCGGGAAAGAAAAGAATAGGCTTTCTCGCATTCCTCCAGGGTTTCCTCAAAAGTGCCCTGTAAATCGAAGCGGATGGTTATAGCTCCTCCATTTTCTGCGATTACAGCCCCATCAAGGCCAATAAGTATTGAGGCTGTCCTTGCATAACATAAAGTATTTCCTGTGGCAAGTACGATAGGAAGTTTAAGAGAACGGATCTTTTTGACGGCTTCCAGATGCAGTTCCCTTTTCTCGCAGGTGATTGTCCCGTCAATATCAGCAACAATGGCTTTGAATTTCATCAAAAAAGATTGGAAATGGGTAGATAAAATATTTCCCCATCCATCTATACTTATACAGATTTGATTTTCGGAATTTTATTGGGTTATTACCCTGAAATTGTATTGGGTTATTACCCTGAAATTGTATTGGGTTATTACCCTGAAATTGTATTGGGTTATTATCCTGCTTTTGAGACAGAATATTGTAGATTTTTATAGATTTCAAGCCTGAATGAAAACAAGATACACCCTGCCGTTAACAGGGCGGTTGTCAGATATCATATCTCTGTCAGATATTTCTTATTTTGCTTTTGAGTAATCTAAGCCACACAATACTTAGAGTTCCCACAATAAACACAATCAGCAAGTCGTCACCGTGCAGCAGTGAGAACCGGAACAGGCTTCTTAAAGCCGGTACATACAGAACCAGAAGAAGGCCTGACAGCGCTCCAACGAGTACATACCTTAATGCCTTGTTTTCCGAACATAAAGTTTTGATTATGCTCTGTGACCAGGAAAGATTTGCCACAATTAAAGTAAGATTGGAAATTACCAGCGTAGCAAATGTAAGTGTGCGGGCTTCGACTTCGCCCTTGCCCATATATAATGCGTACAGGAAAACAACAATTACTCCTGCGAGCATGCTTGTGCCCTGCAACAGACTAAGGGCTAGACTTTTTCTTCCAAACATTCTTTCTTGCAAATCTCGAGGTGGCCTGCTCATGATGTTTTTCTCTTCAGGTTCAGCCTCAAAGACTGTTGAACAGGCAGGGTCAATTATCAGCTCAAGAAATGCTATATGGGCAGGCAAAAGGACAAGAGGCAAACCAAACAATATCGGAAACAGGGCTAGCCCTGCAATAGGCATGTGGACTGAGAATATGTAACCTATTGCTTTCTTGAGGTTATCGAAAATCCTTCTGCCCAGCCTGACAGCTGCAACTATGGAAAAGAAATCGTCATTTAAAAGGACAATCGCTGCAGATTCGCGGGCCACATCCGTACCCCTTTCCCCCATTGCAATCCCGATGTGGGCGGATTTCAGGGCAGGTGCATCATTAACCCCATCCCCTGTCATCGCGACAACCTCACCGTTTAATTTTAAAGCGTTTACAATTGCCAGTTTTTGTTCAGGCACAACCCTGGCGAAAATATTTGTTGTTTTGATTTTCTCTGCAAGCTCAGTTTGGTCCATGCTCGCAAGCTCAGGGCCGGTAATGTACTTATCCGGATCTTTTAAGCCTATCTGCCTTGCGATATGCTGGGCTGTACCTGGATAATCCCCTGTAATCATAATGACTCTTATACCGGCTGTGTAGCATTCCTTTACTGATTGGGCAACTGATGGCCGTACAGGGTCGACAAAACCAAGCAGTCCTATAAATTCAAATTCAAAATCATGCTGTTTTTCAGGTAAAGTGTCATCCTGATAACTTGCTTTAGCCACACCTAAAAGCCTTAAGCCCGTGTTTGCCATTTCCTGAACATGAAACAGCAATTTCTCTTTCTCTGCTTCACTGAGGTGGCATAAATCTATAATAGCTTCGGGGGCTCCTTTTGCAGCAATAACATATTTACGGGAGTCGTGAGATTTCCATACGTTTGAGAGTGAAAGTAAGTTTTTAGAAAGAGGATACTCCCGGACAAGTTTCCATTCACGGTGTATATCCTCATGTTCTGGAAGGAATTTTTCAGTGTTTATTTTGATCTCTTTCTCAAGCGGGTCAAAGGGGTCCTGCTGGCTTGCCAGATAGCCGAATTCAAGCAGCTCATGAAATTTCTTGTCAAGCAGGCACTTATTATGATCAATCTCACAGTACCCATTTCCTGCATATAGAGAGCTTAAGATCATCTTATTCAATGTCAAAGTCCCTGTTTTATCCACACAGAGCACTGTCGAAGAGCCAAGTGTCTCAATAGCAGGCATGCGCCGTACCAGGACATTCCTCTTAGACAGACGCCAGGCACCCATACTCAGGAATACAAGCAAAACTACAGAGAACTCTTCAGGGAGGAGAGCCATACTCAAACTCAGGCCTGCCAGCAAGCCGTGCAGCCAATCTCCTCTGGTTAACCCGTAGACTACCACTACAAGGATACAGAGCATTCCTCCGAAAATAGCAAAATTCTTTACAATTAGGGCTGTTTCTTTCTTGAGTAAAGAATCCTCTTCGGCAATCGTTCCCAGAGCTATTCCAATCTTTCCCATCTCGGTGTGTATTCCTGTTGAACTTATGTGGGCTATCCCATGACCCTGAATCACTAATGTCCCGGAATATACAAACGGCAGGTCATCTCCTCCTGGTTGCCCGGGCTGTAAGGACTGAGTTAAACCGGTAAATTCGCATTTTCGAACTGCCAAGGATTCGCCTGTGAGCAAAGATTCATCTACCAAGAGATTTGTACAAAACAGTAAAACTCCATCTGCAGGAACACGGTCTCCTTCTCTTAATATTAGAATGTCGCCTTTAACAACTTCCCGCCCTGGAATTCTTTTCTGTTCCCCATCTCTTATCACAAGAGCCCTTGGGCTTGAGAGATTTTTTAAAGCTTCTAATGCTCTTTCGGTCTTTCTCTCCTGGTTAAATGTTATGCCTACAACCACAAAAACGAACATTAACAGTATCAGGGCATCTTTTACTTCTCCAAGAAACAGATAAATCAGCCCTGCACCTAAAAGAAGAAGCAACATTGGTTCTTTAAGAACATCCAGTAAGATTGAAAAAAGACTCTGTTTCTTCTGGGACGGCAACTCGTTATAACCTTCATTTTTAAGAATTTCAGAAGCCTCTTCTTCAGAAAGTCCAGTTATATTTTCTGGATCAAATTTTGTTTCCATATTTTTTCATACCCGCTGTAATACCCCATGAACTCACGTGTTTTAATATTTCAAATTTTTTGTCTGGGAATATGGATGTGTTGCAAGGAAATTTTCAAAAATAAGTTCCCGAAATATAGTTATCTTTACTCTGTTATTATAATATTCCTTATATCCGTCAATTACATAGATAAATCTGGAGAGCACTTCTTTTTTTGCTTGTTTTTCCATATAAAACCTACGTAGTTCAAGACAGGGGATATCAGATTGGAGGAGTTGAATCTTCAATTAAGTATTGAATCTGGATAAGAATCTGGATAAGAATCTGGATAAGAATCTGGATTATAAAATAGCGAAGACCAGCTGGTTGAAAATCATGGGAAACAAGAAGATAAAAAGCGAATCAAGCTAGGAAGAAAAAGAGGTATATAACCAAATAAAAACCCTTGATTTTGAACAAATAGATTTTTTATAAAGGGTGCGCTGGTGTGAAAATATTCCACAGCTTACAAAAGGGTGCTCCAGCGCAACTTTGACTGAAATTACCTCGGTATAGTGCCCTAATTCAGGAACAAAAAATTCCAGATTTTAGAGTTGAATGAAGTATATTTTGCTGTTCAGTTATTTTACTGTCCATTTACTGTCCAGATAGTTTTCACTGATCCATAATTCCGGCAGTAGAGACTGCGACAACAGCTTCTCCTTCGGGTAGGTTGGGGGAGTCCACAAGCCGGATAATTCTTTTATCTCCTTTGGATTTCCGCAGGTAGAGCCTGAAGGTTGCGGTGTGTCCCACAATATGCCCGCCTATGGGTCTTGTGGGGTCGCCGAAGAAAGTGTCGGGTTTTGCCATAACCTGATTTGTTACAACCACACAGGCATTGAACAGGTCCCCAAACCTTAGCAGGCTGTGCATGTGCTTGTTGAGCTTTTGCTGCCGGTCGGCAAGGGTTCCCCTTCCCACGTATTCAGCCCTGAAATGAGCCATAAGAGAGTCAACAATTAGCAGGCGGACGGGTTTGCCCATTTCTTTGAGCTCGTTTGCTAGGTCTGTTGCAGAGTCAACAAGAAGCATCTGGTGATTGGAATTGTATGCCCTGGCGACATGGATATTTTGGAGAAACTCTTCAGGGTTAAGTTCCATGCCGTACCTCTCGGAAAGCCCTTCTACCATCTGGGCAATTCTTTCAGGCCTGAAAGTGTTTTCAGTATCGATTATAACGACCGAACCATTGAGTCCCCCATGTTCCTTGTCCATCTGGACATTCACGGCAAATTGGTGAGCCAGCTGGGTCTTTCCGGAACCGAATTCTCCATATAATTCGGTAATTGCCTGGGATTCTATGCCCCCACCCATCATTTCGTCAAATTCCGTACAACCGGTGGTCAGCTTGCCTACATTTTTCCGCCTTTCAAGCACGATGTCTCCGGTCTCGAAACCTCCGATATCAGCAGCTTGCCTTGCACCATTGATGATTTTTGCAGCAGTTGATTCCCCGATTTCGGCTGTAGTTGCAAGTTCTGAAGGAGAGGCTACAGCCACTGCTTCAATGGTGTTAAATCCGGCTTCTTTGAGTTTTTCTGCAGTTGCAGGGCCAACTCCGGGCAGATCTTCGAGTGAAATTTCGCTCATTAGAAATTCTCCTAGATGCACATGTTTGTATAAGGTGCATAACAGTTGCTCCACAATGGTTTTGAAGATATATATAATTAGAGGAGGTGGGGTGAAAGTATTCTAAAGCGCCCCTAAAACGCAGTCATATTGCCGCAAAATATGGCAAATAGGAGATTGAAACTAGAAGGTTTTTCTGGCCTTATTTTAAAAATAGAATAAAAATGAGAGTAAAAAACAGGGAAAAATTTGAGTGGGAAATAAGGGAAAATAGAGGAAAATTGAGTAAGAATAGAGAAAAGAGATGAAATTTCCAAAAAACCGGTAAAAACCAAAACTTCTTTTTACTTGGCAGATTATCACCCATCATGCCAAAGGTCGCAGTCGGCGGTACGTTTCAGCATTTTCATGACGGTCACGCCAAACTGATTGAAAAAGCATTTAAAATAGCAGAGGATGGAAAAGTCTACATAGGGCTTACCTCTGATGAAATGCTGAATAAAAGCCACAGAATCGACAATTATGACAAAAGGAGGATCCAACTGCTTCAATACATGAAAAAAATGGGTTTTCCAGCTGAAAAATACGAGATTACGAAGCTTAATGACCCCTATGGCTCTACTCTCGAAGATGATTTTGACTTTATAATCGTCTCTCCTGAGACTTATCCGGTTGCCCTTAAAATCAACAGTATCAGGAAAGAAAATGGAAAAAAACCCCTGGAAATCGTATACGTTGAATATGTTATGGCTGATGATGGAATCCCGATATCTTCAACAAGGATTGCAAAAGGGGAGATTGACAGGCACGGAAGACTGAAAAAGAGGATTAAGCAATAAGTAGATTGAGCACTAGATTGAGCAGTAAATACTTCCGCTCCAGCACAGCACTATTTAAATTTAAGCAGCTATAAATCAGGACAGAACTATAAGGACAAAACTATAAAGTGATAGTATGCCCAGAGAATTCACACGAAAGGATATTGAAATTTTTAACAAGCTTGCTCCTGAAGCCGGAGGAAGATTAACTTCCAGGGAAGCAGGACACCAGTTTCCTTTTATCTTGCGCCCGGTCTCACACAGGTTTGCCGAGTCGCCTGAAGACTTCAGGAAAAGGCTGGAGAGGCTGAGTCCTGAGGAACTTGATTACCTTGTGGGACTTGCGCTGGAAGGAAAGGAGGATATCCAGTCCCTGGACGAAGATCTTGAAGAGCTGGTTGCAGTAGTTGCCGAAAAGCTGTCCCCTCAGAGGGCAAAGCAGCTAAAAGACTTAGCGGGAATTTTTTGAGGGATGTTTGGAAATGTCCTCGAAACGACTGCTTTTCGGAACCGGGGGAGTTCCAAGAAGCACAAAAGGCACGAGCAGTATTTCAGGAATCAAACGGATCAGGGAACTTGGCCTTGACTGTATGGAGCTTGAGTTTGTCCAGGGAGTGCGCATGAGCGAAAAAGGGGCAAAAAACGTTCTGGAAGCTGCAAAGAAAGAAGAAGTAGCTCTGAGTGTCCATGCGCCGTACTATATCAACCTGAATTCTTATGAAGATGAAAAATTAAAAGCAAGCCTGGAAAGAATTTATAAGGCCGCAAGGATAGGCAGTCTATGCGGAGCCGAATCAATCGTACTGCATGCTGGTTTTTATCAGAAAAGCCATAAACAGGATACCTATGAAAGCGTATCAAAAGCCCTGAAAGAGCTTACCCAGCAAATTCAGGATGAAGGAATTCCTGCAGTCCTGCGCCCTGAAACCATGGGCAAGCGCACGCAGTTTGGAACGCTTGAAGAAGTGCTTGATCTAAGTTCAGAAATCGAAGGAGTTATGCCCTGCCTTGATTTTTGCCATCTGCACGCAAGAGAAGGAAAGGAAAATTCTTATTCCGAGTTTATGGAAATTCTCTCTCGAGTTGAGGAAAGCCTTGGAAAGGAAGGTCTTTCAAATATGCACATTCATGTCTCAGGAGTAGAATACAGCACGAATGGAGAAAAGAGACATCTGAATTTGAAAGAATCGGACTTCAATTACTCAGAACTTATGATAGCCTTAAAAGAATTCAAAGCCAGAGGGAGGGTGATAATTGAAAGCCCTATTCTTGAACAGGACGCGCTTATGTTAAAGGAAATTTACACTGAATTATAATCTCATTTATAACTTTATTTATAATTTTATAATTTCCTTTTATATTTACATGCCTCTTATTTTGCTTAAGCTTTTTTCTAAAAGGCGTACGGATAAAAGAGATTAATATGCACTTGTTGCTTCAAGCACATATTATTCAAAATAGTATTCAATGTTCAAGATAATATTCAAGAACTCATTCCAAGTGAATTAGGTTGAGAAGGCAGCTCCCATGTTTTATTGAATGCCACTCCAGCTGTATTGCTTGCCACTATATCGACGCTTGCCTCTTATCTCCTCATGCTCTTTCATAGCTAAATATTTTTCCTTGTATTTCACTATCAGGTAGGCTCCAGCCAGGCCCACAAGAGTGTAGACTAGCCGCGAAATAAAGGATTTCTTCCCAAATATGGCCGCTACCAGATCAAAGTTCAGGAGACCTACAAGACCCCAGTTAATAGCGCCTATTACAACTAGCAGCTTAGACGGAATGTATAGCTTATCCATAGGCATCTTATGCATTTTATGCATCTTTATCAAACCTCCCCACTGAAATAGAGCATTCAAAAAGGACAGATCATTTTTCCTATGTTTGGAAAACTCTAGGTTTTTGGATGATCCAATCACTTGCTCTCGCAAACATTGTTGGAGCTAAAATATTATGAATCTATTCCTTAACCTGGCTATCTGTTGTAAAAAGAAATGGATTTTTAGATTACTCTATCGATTTCAATATACTCAAGAAACCATAGAGCTTATCCAAAACCAATATTATTTTCATACCAATAAGAAATTTAGAACCATTCTCATAATCGGAAATCAATTGGCCATCGAATTTAGATTCGGACTTAATTTTGAATTTTGGGGACAGTTCTTCTTGTGAACTACCCCTGAGCTAAAGGCTGAGCGGTTTCCTAATTCACAGATGGCCATCGGCATCTCCAAAGGCTTTAATTCCGGCTGAACCATCCGTACTGAGTCTCGCTCTTTCGCTCGTTTCGGCTTTACGTAGTAACAAGCTAGAGTCGAATGTTTTTCTACGACCTACTGAGCCTGATGGTGAACTCTTTAACAAAGGTTGCTTGGTTCTCGCTAACCTATGCCTAATATTACATTATTCGATGGCCTATATGAAGCCAAAACATAACGAAAAGTAAATTGAGGAAGTTGACGTTTATATCCCCTAGGCTAAAGAGCTAGGGGTTTTACGCTTCTTCATATAAAAAAGATTAATATTATAAATATACAACCATACATTTATGGAGAATTTGAACAGAGGATTTGTTTATGGGTCTTGATTTGTTATCTCTCTTCCCATATGATGTTTTGTACTGTATATCATGTATGACTATTGTATTGGTTGTGTTGAATTCTGAAACCAGATTTCTATCGCGGTATTTTGTTTATATAATAGGAGTAATCGGAGTGATTTATTATTCAGTTAAATCGTTTACAGTTATTCCCCAAACAACAGATGGAATATTTCGATATATGGTACTTGGTATACTCCTTGGAATCACAAGCGCGATTACTGTTTTGTCTCTAGTAGTCGATTACAAATATAGTTCTGATGATAAATCTCTAAGTAGTTACTATTTAATAAGTGCAATTGGTGGATCTATTTTACTTATATTGGCGAGTTATTGTTTTTATAAAGCAGTATCACTCATTCCGAGTTGAGTGTTTACTGGGCTCTTTGCTAGTTAATATGGATAGATTATATAAAATAATCAGGATATAAATAGGTGATACAATATTTTATGAGCTTACTCTATAATTTAATTAGCTCACTCCATAATTTAATTAGCTTACTCCATAATTTAATTAGCTTACTCCATAATTTAATTAGCTCACTCCATAATTTAATTAGCTCACTCCATAATTTAATTAGCTTACTCCATAATTTAATTAGCTTACTCCAAAACCAATTTGTTTTCATACCAATAAATTTAGAACTATTCCATTGGCCATCGGTTAAGGAATTCTCTTG
>DADO01000148.1:11214-26348 GCA_002509325.1 Methanosarcina sp. UBA402
AAAAGCTAATTTGAGATCCTCTACATGAAGCCAAAGCATAACGAAAAGTATATTGGAGAAGTTGACGTTTATATTTCCTAGGCTGAAGACCCAGGGGTTTTATGCTTCGTAATATAAATAGCTTATGAAAAAATTATATATCGAATCTGATTTAAAATAAAAGTTGAAGCAGTAGAAAATAAAAAAAGTAATAATAGAAAAGCAGTAAATACTTTAACGAAAAAGTATCTCCGCTTTATAATTTTGAAACATGATATATGAAACATGCTATATTATAGAAAGCTTGTGTGCGGAAAATTTTACAGGTGTGTTAGAGGTATACGATGGAGACTAGAGATACGATATTTCTTGTTGTGATGGTTCTGTCATCTTTTCTTCTATCCTTTGAGTGGCTTAGAAGGTTTACATACGAACCCACAAATCCCCTAATAATTCTCTCGGTTATGGTCCTGATAGGAACGCTATCTGTTATGCTCATTTCTATTAACAATAAGCTTCAAGAGCTCGAAGATAAAATGGAAGCAAAGGACCGCACTCTCAAGATCAACATGGAGAGTACGGGAATGAAGATCGAAGAAAAAATGAATGAGCTCTCAAGCAAAGTTGACAATGCAGTTTACGAATTTAACCGGAGAAAGTACCATTAAATTTTACTTATAATTCTATTTTTATAAGGATGAAGTTTTCAAATTTTAATTTTTGAGCCTATCCCGAAACTAATGTATTGAAGTTGCATAACAATCAATAGACTCCATCTCTTCTATGTGGACAAGGTACTTATCAGGAGATCTTGAATGAACAATTAAACAAAGGTTATGACTCGAAGAAAAATAGACCTTTCTCATTGTTTTACTGATACAAGGAATATTCCTGCTAAAAAAGAGAACATCGGTAATGAAGGCTAAAAGATAAAGGCTAAAAGAAAGTAAAAAGATAAAACCAGTAGAAAACTAAACCAGGTTTTGGGATGAGCTTAGTATAATTATGTGTTAACCATAAGTTTTATAGCTAATAATTTTGAAAGCAATTATATTGGTGATTTTTTGGTAAAAAGGGCACTGCTCAGCGTCTCAGACAAGACAGGAATTGTAGAATTCGCACGCGGGCTTGAATCACTTGGCGTGAAGATAATCTCAACAGGCGGGACAGCGAAAAATCTTCGCGACGCCGGCATAGAAGTTACCGATGTCTCAGAAATTACGGGCTTTCCGGAGATGATGGGAGGAAGGGTCAAAACTCTCCATCCAAGAATCCATGGCGGGCTCTTATGCCTTCGAGAGAGCGAGGAACAGATGGCTGAGGCTGTAAAAGAAGATATCTCCCTCATTGATATGGTGGTTGTAAACCTCTATCCGTTTGAGGTAACGGTTTCGAAAGAAGGCGTGGAGCTTGAGGAAGCCATTGAGAATATAGATATCGGGGGCCCAACCCTTCTTCGTTCGGCAGCTAAAAACTACCTTTCGGTTACAGTACTCTCCAACCCTTCGGATTACGGGCATGTCCTCAAAGAACTGCGCTCAACCGGGGTAATTTCAGAGTCAACTCGGGCTGCCCTTGCAGTTAAGGCTTTTAGACATACTGCGGACTACGATGCAGCGATTGATACCTACATGAGCAGAACCTTGCTCGGAGAAGAAGTACTCCGCCTGAATTTTACTGACGGCGTAAAACTCCGCTATGGAGAAAACTGGCATCAGAAAGCCTATTTCTATAAGGATCCGAAAATCGAAGGCCCTGCCCTGGCAAAAGCCGTCCAGTTGCACGGAAAAGAACTCTCCTATAATAACTATGTGGATGCCGACAACGCCCTTCAGACGGTAAAAGAACTTGGAAATGCTTATCCTGCGGTGGCAATCGTAAAACACAACAATCCATGCGGGCTTGCTACCGGCAGCACCCTCCTGCAGGCTCTTCAGGCTGCCTGGGACGGAGACCCTATTTCAGCTTACGGAAGTATAATATGTACTAATGAGGTCTTTGACCTTGAGGCTGCAACTTTTCTGAATGGAAAATTTGTGGAAATCATTCTTGCTCCTGACTTCAAGCACGATGCCCTCGAATACCTGAAAAACAAAAGTGAAAACCTCAGGCTCCTTAAACTGCCTGAGCTCAGAGAAGGTTTCGGGACAGACTGTACATATAAGTATGTAATCGGAGGAATGCTCAAGCAAAGCCGTGATATCGGGCTCTACGAAAAATGGGAATCTGTCACAGACCTGCCCTATCCTGAAGAGAAACGCCCTCTCTCGGAATTCTGCCTGAAAGCCTGTAAGACAACTAAATCCAATGCAGTGATCCTTGCTTACGAATACGAGCCAGGATTTTTCATGGTACTTGCTATGGGCGCAGGGCAACCGAATAGGGTAGACTCGATTCGTAAACTGTCAGCCACAAAAGCTGTCGAAAATCTCAAGGTAATTTACGAACGGGAACAACCTGCAGCCTCCTTTGAGGCATATTGCCAGAAAATTATGTCGGAGTGCGTAATGGTCTCAGATGCCTTTTTCCCCTTTGATGACAGCATAATTTATGCCGCACAGAATAATATCCGTTATATAGTTTCTCCAGGCGGATCAATTCGGGACGGCGAAGTCATTGCTGCTGCAAACCGGCTTGGAGTCGCCATGGTCTTTACAGGCATGCGCCACTTCCTCCATTAAAAACCTTTTTGGGTAATCAATAAATAAGAGAACAAACTGAAGCCAGAACCCGAATAACCCTGCCTTCTAAGGAACATTAATTTCTTTGAATAACAGGCACAAATAAATGAAAGTACTTGAAAACACTCTCATGCCAAATACAGGGAAAACTTTAATTCTCAAGCTTAACCTCAAGAAGTCTTCGCACTAAGTTAGCACCTGTGTTGATTAACGGAAGAAAATAGTGATTTTAAATTCAATAGAAGAGAGCTATTTTATGATTTATACATAAAATCAAATGTAGAGCTGCAAATTCTATCAGGACTACATGATCAAATTAACTGTCTTTCTATTGAATTTACCTCTATTGATTTTAATCTCTATTGAATTTAACCTCTATTGAATTTAACCGCTGTTATTAATCAAAGTTGCGCTGGCACACCTTCTGCTGCAATCAACTGGATATTCAGTTGAAATAGAGATCTGTTATAGATTGAATACTCCTGTTTAATTGTTAATCTATTAACTCGTTACAGATTAACTCGTTACAGATTAACTCGTTACAGATTAAATTACTCTATTAATCTATTGAATATATTTTTCATTTAAATTCTTACATACCCCTATAAATTATTTATTATATATCCCAATTATAAATATTAATTTTTTAATTATGTATCCGTCTTTATTTTCTGGAATCAATTCTGAGATTTATATTAGTAGAATAACCTAATATCATTAACATATATATTTTTTTTGGATATTGTGGAAAATTATTCAAGAAGATGATTTGTATTTTCGAAAGATAGCTGCGTAAAATCATGAATAGGAGAAAAAATTACTACAGCAGAATACACACTCAAAAAAGATAATATATATTGAATTCGTATAGTGTTTTAGCAATACTATATCATCAAGATACAACAATCCCCCTTAACTCAATATAAAAAAATATAGGAATATAAAACTTAAATTTTATATATAGTCAATCAAAAACAAGGAACTTGTTTACGAGTATCAAACCCCGATATCTCCAGAAACACATACAAAATAATTAGTGATAAAAGTGGTGATAAAAGTGAAATCTGGCGGACTTTTAAGCGTTCTCACCTTTTCTGAAAAAAGGAAGGACATACTATTCCTACTTCAGGAGAATCCAAGAACTCTTTCAGATATCAGGGATTACTTTAAGGTAAGGTCACCTGAGATCCTGCCTCGTCTTAAAGAAATGGAAGCCGCAAATTTGATTATCAGACAGGATGGGGTTTATCAGTTAACGACCTTAGGGAAGGTTTCAGTCATACATTACAAGCCCTTCCTGGATACTCTCATTGCTATAGAAACAAACGAAGATTTCTGGAGAGACCATGACCTTGATGCGATTCCTGAGACATTGTTAAACAGGATTCAGGAGCTTAAAGAGTGCAGAACTGTAAGAGATGAACATGAGCATATTTACGACACCCATAAGGCATTTCTGGAAAATGTGATTTCTTCTACTCGTTTCATGGGATTTACATCCATTTTTTTTCCAAGCCATCCCCAAATGTTCCTGGAATTGGCCCGCAATAATATTCCGATTTCCATAATTGTTACCCCAAACGTATTTTTCAAAATAAAAAGTGAGCATAGTGTTGAAATTGAAGAATTCCTTAAATTTAAGCACACAAGTTTCCATGTATATGATAATGCAACGATAGCCTTTGTAGTAACAAATCGTTTCCTATCACTTTCATTGTTTTTCAAAAACGGAACCTTCGACCCTCGAAATGACCTCATGGGTTTTGACTCGTCCTCAATCAAATGGGGAGAGGATCTTTTTAAACATTATAAAGAGAACTCGATTGAGATAAAGAATCTATAAAGCCTGCTGAAGATTTCTTTCCAGAAATCTTAGAATTAGATAGGGAAAATAGGGATTTGTGTATTCATCCCGGGAAAATACCGGGGGATTGGATCGCTTTCTCTAAGATTTTTTGCCTGCTTTGTTGCTTTCGCACTTAAGCATAGATCTTATGCCAGGTACGTGCTTTATACTAGGAAAGTACTTGCAATAGTTCTCAGTCCGAGAATTGAGGTTGATTCTCCATCCACAAGAATGGTTCTTTCAAATTTCCGGAAAAGAGGTTCTTCATCATCAGCTTTTGTATAGTTCTGGATGCAGATCAGCCCACATATGAAGCTGTAGAGGACTATGAAAGGTTCGAAAGCAAGAACCCCATTAATTAGAGCAATGCCAAGTATCACGTGGGAGAGCAGGTGCAATCCGAGAAGGAAATTGTGGGTATTTCGTGCCCCAAGGCTCACAGGAAGGGTTTTGATACCTGCGAGAGTGTCTCCTTTGATATCTTTGAAATCATAGATGGCAGAATTGATAAAGAGCTTGACTCCAAAGAAGGTGAAAACCAGGACTATAGGGAGCGTGCTGCTACAGGTGCTGCCTGCAAGCCCTGCGATGAAAATTCCCCAGGTGAAACCTACAACAAGGTTTTTAACTCCAAGCCCCCCTTTGAGTTTCAAAGCGAATTTTCCGATTTTAATACCTTTACTGTAAAGGAAACCGGTTATGAAAGGTAAGAATGCAAGTGCAATCATTCCTTCTTTTGCCAGTATATAACTCCCTATCATAAAGGTAAGTATAGAGGCTACAAGCCCTATTTCCTTTCTTGAGCCACTTAGTTCCTTCCTGTTTACAACATCTTCTTCGGAACCAAGTGCCCTATCGAGCGTATATACGCTGTAGATTACGAGTCCTCCAGCAATGCAGGTGAATATACTGGAATTGATTTGAAGCAGGAGGAAAGCAATATGAATTCGCAATGCGCCCGAAAATGCAACAAGAACAGAACTCTTTAAGAGTTCGAGTGTAGCATTCTTTTGCCTGAATTCAGTGGAATTCTTCTGTCTGTACCTTAGAAAACGTTCAAAACTTCCGAAAAATACATTGGAGCTCATAAAAGTAATATTGGAGCACCTTCAAATATTATTTACCTGATAGAAGGTTTTACAATGTATATAGAATAAGAGAAGCTAACTACAATTAGAGAAATAAACTAGTATTTAGCTAAGTAAACTAGTATTTAGCTAAGTAAACTAGTATTAGCTAAATAAACTATTATTAGCTAAGTAAACTAATAACTGACTTAGAATAAAATTATACTTCCGCCATTTTATAAAAAAGAAACAGGCATACTTTTTTTATATAAAATCTGAATATTTACAGGAGTCAATATTATAAAAATTAAATAAATTTATTGAGTGGCACTAATGGAAATCCTGGAAAATTATTCAAATTACGCCAGAACAAAACGGATCCCAAAATCGAGATCCTTGCCGGGCTGACTACATTTGTAACAATGGCTTACATAATTTTTGTAAACCCCACTGTCCTTAGCAGCACAGGTATGGATTTCGGAGCCGTGATGGTTGCACCTGTCTCTCAGCGGCAATCGGAACTCTTATTATGGGCCAATGGGCCAATTATCCATTTGCCCTTGCTCCGGGAATGGGTTTGAATGCCTTTTTGCATTTACGTAGTCCTCGGCATGAATATAAGCTGGCAAGTTGCCCTTACTGTGGTTCTCATTGATGAATATTATTTATCCTTTTGACATTGACAAGATTTAGAGAAAGCGTAGTAAACGAAATTCCCAAAAATCTCAAGATTGCAATAAGTGCAGGAATCGGCGTCTTCATTGCCTTTATCGGGTTTACAGGATCAAAGATTATCGTCCAGGACCCTAACACCTTTATAACGCTGGGGAATCTGAGAGAAACAACAGTACTTCTTTCAATTCTTGGCTTTACCCTTATGATAGTGCTGCAGGCTTACAGAGTTAGGGAAGTGATTCTCTGGGGAATTATTGCAGTGGCTGTTCTGGGAATAGTTCTTGGGATTATAGAGATTCCTGACAGACTCATTTCAATGCCCCTTCTCTTGTTCCCATCGCTTTCAAGTTTGATTTTCTCTCTCCTCACCAATCCTGACTTTTATGTAATCATGTTCACTTTTCTCTTTACGGACTTCTTTGATACAGTGGGTACGCTGGTTGGGGTTTCTTCCAGAGCGGATTTTCTGGATGAAGAGGGAAAGCTTCCCAAAGCCAAACAGGCTCTTATGGCTGATGCCATTGCCACATGTGCCGGTGCAGTTCTAGGAACATCTACTGTGACCACCTATGTTGAAAGTGCATCAGGAGTTGAAGAAGGTGGAAGAACAGGGCTTACAGCAGTTGTAGTGGCTGGACTGTTTTTACTAGCAATTTTAATATCGCCCATAGCAGCTGTAATTCCGGGATATGCGACTTCCCCTGCCCTTATAATGGTCGGAATTATCATGATTCAGAGCTTAAGAGATCTCGATTTTGATACCTGGACAGAGGTCGTCCCTGTGGTAGTTACTATTTTGATGATGACCTTCAGCTATTCAATTGCCGAAGGAATTGTCTGGGGCATAATTTCCTATACCGTGATAAAAGTCGGAAGCGAAAAATTCAAAGATATAAGTTTAATCATGGTTTTTTAACTTTAGTTTTCCTATTAAAAGAGATATATATCTAAAAAAAGCCAATTTATCTAAAAAATCAGTTTATCTAAAAAATCAGTTTATCTAAAAAATCAGTTTATCTAAAAAATCAGTTTATCTAAAAAATATCAGAGCCTGAAGAAAGGGATTGATTAACAAATTGTTTGCTTGCTAAGTACAGGAGATAAAAACTCTCTCGAAAAATCCAGATAAAAATTCAGATTATAAAAAAGATCAAAAATGAAAAAGAAGGGCAAAAAGCCCAGAGACAATAGATTATGATCATTATAAAGGAACTATTTTCCTTCCATATGCTTCGTTCAGTACCTGACCAAGGGCGGTATAGATTGCGGCAAGTCCTGTAAAGATTCCTTCATAACCAGCTATTGTCAAGATTCCGGCACTGTCAAGATAGTTTCCTGCCGCAAGCAGGAAGAACAGGACTGCAAGAGCCAGGAAAACGACAGAGAGAGCCTTTGAGCCTTTGAGCGTACCTATGAACATAAAAAGAGTGAAAACTCCCCACATGAAAAGGTACGCGGCAAACGCGAATGAATCTGTAACCAGCCCTGTGTATTCTGGAGACTTAGGGAGCAGAACAATCCCTACCAGAGAGAGCCAGAAAAGTCCATATGACGTAAAAGCCGTAGTCCCAAAAGTATTTCCCTTTTTCCATTCCATGATCCCGGCAATAACCTGAGCTAACCCTCCGTAAAAGATGCCCATAGAAAGGATCATCGCGTTCATCGGATAGAAGCCTGCATTATGTATGTTTAAAAGCACAGTCGTCATTCCGAATCCCATCAACCCCAGAGGAGCGGGGTTTGCGGACAAGTCCGTTATTTTTATATCACGAATATTCATAACATCTTTAATTTCTTGACTCATAAAATCAAATCCTCCTGCCCATTAACCGTAGATTCAGCCAGAATTTCCAATAAAAATCTATATTTGAGATGACAACCTGTTTTTGTGCCTGTTTTTTATGATTTGAAGATATGTAATTGTTAATACTTATAATTAAGGACAGTTAATAAATTTTTAATACATAATAAATATATAATATAAAATTTTATATGGTCTATTAAGGGTTATCACAATAAGCTATTTATCAACATGTGTGGATTTTGCTTCATATGACTCAGGCAAAAAGACCTCTTATGCTCATTATTCTTGATGGGTGGGGCTATAGAAAAGCCAGAGAAGGAAATGCTGTCCTGGCAGCCAGAACTCCAAACCTTGACCGTCTGAAGGAGGAAAATCCCTGGTGCTTTTTAGAAGCCTCAGGAGAGGCTGTAGGCCTTCCTGAAGGCCAGATGGGAAATTCTGAAGTAGGGCACCTGAATATAGGAGCAGGGCGAATTGTGTATCAGGACCTTACCCGGATAAATCTCTCCATCAGGAACGGAGATTTTTTTGAAAATCCAGCTTTTTTGAATGCAATTTCAAATGTCAAAGCTAATGATTCCAGCCTGCATCTCATGGGGCTTGTCTCTTACGGAGGCGTTCATAGCTATATGACCCACCTGTATGCCCTTATCAAACTTGCACAGAACAATGGATTGAAAAAAATTTATATACATGCTTTTCTGGACGGCAGAGATGTACCCCCTAAAGCCGCTCTTAGTGATATAAAGGAGCTTAATGCATTTTGTAAGGAAAGTGGGGGTGCTAAGATCGCAACTGTATCAGGACGCTACTACGCAATGGACAGAGATAAGCGCTGGGATAGGACAAAACTTGCCTATGATGCCCTGACTGTGGGAGTCGCCCCTTACAAAACTCCTGATGCAGAGACTGCAGTTTCTGAAGCCTACAGCAGAGGAGAGACTGACGAGTTTGTTAAACCGACTGTAATCATGGATTCAGAAGGAAAACCCGAGGCAGTTATACAGGATAACGACTCTATAATCTTCTTTAATTTCAGGCCTGATAGGGCACGGCAGCTTACCTGGGCTCTTATGAACAAAGATTTTAAAGACTTCTTCAGGGAAAAACACCCTAAAGTTCATTTTGTATGCATGGCGCAGTACGACGAAACCCTGGATTTACCCATAGCTTTCCCTCCTGAAGAACTGGAAAACGTGCTTGGTGAAGTCCTGAGCAAGCATGGGTTAACCCAGCTCCGGATTGCTGAGACTGAGAAATATGCCCATGTTACTTTTTTCCTAAATGGAGGGCAGGAAAAATGCTATCCTGGGGAAGACCGCTGCCTCATCCCATCACCAAAAGTCGCTACCTACGATCTCAAACCCGAGATGAGCGCGTATGAAGTTACAGATGAAGTGATAAAGAGAATCCAGTCAGGAAAGTACAATGTAATAATCCTTAATTTCGCAAACATGGATATGGTCGGGCACACCGGGATTTTTGAAGCCGCAGTAAAGGCAGTCGAATCCGTAGATAACTGTGTGGGCAGAATTGAAACGGCTCTGGAAGAAGTGGGAGGTGTAGCTATTATAACTGCAGACCACGGGAACGCCGAACAGATGGAAAATTCGTTTACCGGAGAACCTCACACTGCACATACCTCAAATCTGGTAAGATGTGTTTATGCTGGAAATGATGAGGTGAAAGCTCTTAAGAATGGAAAACTGTGCGATCTTGCACCAACGCTTCTGGAAATTCTCAAGATCAAAAAACCTGAAGAGATGACAGGAGAATCACTCATTATAAAGGGCGATTAAGCAATCGAAACGCTTAAATAGGTAATTAATTAGAAAGAAAATATAAATTGGGAGCCAAGCATAGAAAAAGACGATTTAAATTACAGGAATTTTCACTTTCTTTCTGTACTTACTCTCATTTTCTTTCATCCCTCTTTATTTTGTGTTATTTCCATAAATAAGAGGCTTGATAAAAGGTAATATTTAAAAGGCCAAATGTCAGCAGCTACAATAAAAGAGCGCCGATACCTAGGAAGTTCTAAAGCTTTAATCCAGTTCGAGGTTTAAATAACAATGATCAAAATAACTGCTCCTTGTCGGCTTCATTTAACCCTTATTGATATGAATGGAGAGATCGGAAGAGTTGATGGAGGAGCAGGACTGACCCTTTCCTCTCCCAATATAAGGATTACGGTAGAAGAAGCCGAAGGAATTAGTATCGAAGGTCTGCAGGATTTTGCCGATCGAATGAAAAGAGCTGCAGAATCTCTGCTCCCAGAAGGAAAAGGAATAAGAATCAACGTACAGGAAGTGTACCCAGCCCATGTGGGTTTCGGATCAGGGACTCAGTCTTCCCTGGCCGCAGCAGCAGCTGTGAATGAACTTTATGGGCTTGGGAAAAGTGTTAGAGAACTTGCAATTGCAGTAAAAAGAGGAGGAACTTCAGGTATAGGGGTAACTGCTTTTGAGAAGGGCGGATTCATAGTTGACGGAGGCCATAGATTTAAGGATAAAGGTGGTTTTATGCCGTCGGCTGCCTGCCCCGTACCCCCAGGGCCCGTACTCTTCAGAGAGGACTTTCCTGAATGGGATATGGTGGTAGCAATTCCTAATGAAAAGGGAATGCATGACCAGGAGGAAATCGACACTTTCAAGAAATTTTGCCCTCTCCCTATAGAGGAAGTCAGGGAAATCTCCCATGTCGTACTCATGCAGATGATGCCTGCTGTAATCGAAGAAGACATTGAGAGTTTCGGAGCCGCAGTAAATCATGTCCAGACTGTCGGGTTCAACAAAAGGGAGAATCTTATCTGGCCCCAATTTGTGAAAGATATCGCTTCTTTCATGCGCAGCCAGAGTTATGGAGCAGGGGTAAGTTCCTTTGGACCTGTAGTGTACTCCTTTGTAGACAATAGATCGGAAGGCAGGCAGCTCCAGGCAGAAGTCCAGAAAATGCTTGATGAATCCGTTGGCGGGACTGTCATGCTTACAAGGGCAAAAAATAGCGGCGCGGAGATTTCCTGAGTTTGAAAGTTTGAAAGCCTTACAGACCCAGTAAGAGTAAGAAGCGAGATCGTCGTATTCATGTTCAGAAAATTTGTTAAAACCACTGGTCAAGAGTTTTCTGTCTGGCTCCTGAGGCGGCTTTAAGGCGTTCTGCAGCTTTTCCCACCCTGTCAACCGAGAAGTCACGATTCTCGCATAGGAATTCGAGGAGTTTTTCAGAGTCAGGTTTGCCCCATCTTATTTCATAATTGTCCGTTACTTCAGGATGGAGAAAAATGTCTCTTATTCGATCCACAGCTTCGACCTCTGCCCCTTTTTCGCGGAGTACTGTATAAATATCCCCATGCTTTTTAATAAGTTTAAGGGCTGTTTTAGGGCCTACCTTTTCAAGTCCTTTATTATAATCCGTGCCTACACAGATCGCAATATCTATAAGTTGCTCCCTGGTAATCTTCAGGGTTTCGAGAATCTCATCCAGTTCGATTATTTCGGGTTCGACATCAACGTAGACATTCTTTCCCGGAAGCTTGCGCTTTCCTGTTACAGCCAGGTTCCGGACAACGGTCGGAGCTCCGAAAAGGAACGAATCATAATCCTGAGAAGCAACGCAGTTGGCATCCTTTTTGAGAACCATATGTGCAGCCTGTGCTTCCCCTTCACAGGGAGCCTGAACAAAGGGAATTCCCATAATTTCGAGAAGATGCTTGGAATCTTCAACGATCTCCTGGTTTACCTTTGAAGAAGCCTGAGCATATTTATAAGCTGACTCGAGATCCCCTACAGCCTTTGCATTCTCCCATTTTTCTCGTGAAGATTCCCTTATTTCCTTCCTTCGGTCCAGGGTTTCGGATTTCAGATCAGGAGGCTCGCCGTCAAAAACAAAAAGAGGTTTGATACCAGCTTCAACAAGGCTCGCTGTCCGGTAGAGCAGGCCTGAGAGGTGGGAAGTCACTCTACCCTCAGAATCGACAAGAGGACTCCCATCCCGCTGGCGAATAATGCTCAAAAACTGGTGCAGAGTATTAAATGCATCAATTGCAACCACCCGATTTGTAAGATTCGAAAGCTCAATTTTTCTTTTCAGGAGTAGGTCGCCTATATTTGTACCCATATTTACCCTCGGTATCTGAAGTTTTTCTGAAAGCATCAGCGCTTTCAATACCTTACTTATTAAACTGTTCTTATTTTTTAGTTCTTAAACTGTTCCGTGGAAAGTTGATATTAGGATGCTTTACTGCAAGCCAATATCAAAGGTGATTTACTAGCAGCCAATATCAAAAGTGATTTACTAGCAAGCTAATATCGAAAATGATTTACTAGCAAGCCAATATCGAAAATGATTTACTAGCAAGCCAATATCGAAAATATATTACAACAATTCTATTACTTACAGATAAATAAGCTTTATAGACACTGAAGTTTATATTTGCCGCGCATTTACAGTTATCTTAACTCATTGAGCTTCAAATCAAATCCTGGAGCTCCACCAGAAATTGAGCTTATGAAAACCCATTACCCTTTCTTCGGCCGCAATCAACCTATACACATGTAAGTCTTCGTGCTGCAATGGAGTTTATAATCCCATGCTGCAATGGAGTCCCATTATCCTTTATTGAGCTGCATTCAAGATATCTAGTAAAGGAAGAGAAAAGAAACGAGAATTTAATAGTTTTTATAAGTCTCTATAAACACCTCAGAAAGTCAAGCAGTGAGATCAAGTCGAACATCAATTACTGAATCTTCGCTTGCTTCTATTTTGGATACAGTCAGCAAATTTCCATTTCTTTCTAGTAAGGTTGTTTTCGTAACCTGAACCTGGTGGCCATCTACCTGTTTCATATTATTGTTTTTATGGATAACCAGGAGCTTCTGTCCCTTCTCAGCCCCTTCTCCTATTTTGGATACGATATTTCGTATGACCGGTTCAAAATCAGAATAAATCAAAATTTCCGACTTATTCGCAACCTTCTTGATAATACCAATCGGTTCCAGACTAAGGTGCATATTAGCTTTCCTTCTTTACCTGCTTACACAAGTAATCAGATAATACTAACTATGAGTAATAATAACTTGCGATACATAATATCTGATTCTTTATTTTTACAATATTTTAAATTGTAAATATTCCCATCACTACAGAATAACCAATATATATAGTTTACTAAACCATGGAGCCTGTGCCTGAATTATAAATAAAGCAAGGACAAATGCAAGATCTCTATATACAAAATATACAAAACCTAATAAAAACTGAAAATTTACATAAACTATCTAAGTTGTTTTTCTTTTATTATCCAGCATATTGAAGATTTCCATGCTGTAAAGTATACTGTTACTATTAAGCTGTTGAGCCTATCCAAAAAAACCTTTTTCAATTATATAAGACTTATAAAATCACTTACTGAGTGAGTTTCCAGAACTACTTTCGTGCTGAGAAACACAATTAATAATTCGAAGTTCGATATATAGGGAAAAGTAATTGTGAGTTTTGAGATAGGCTCGTGAAATACTTTTATTCTTAGAGATCAGAATAAATAGGAACGCATAGAGAAAATATGCATTCAGGATCTCTTCTTTAATCTGCTTTTACTTGCTTTTTTGGAAGCAACATCAAAGGACAGGGGGATTTGATGGAAAGGAAATATGATATAATAATTATTGGGACTGGGACTGCAGGCAGGACCTTTGCGGGCAAAGTTGCACATTCAGGATTAAAAATCGCTATTGTTGACTCAAGGGGATATGGGGGCACCTGTCCTCTAAGAGGATGTGACCCGAAAGAGGTGCTTACTGATGTCGCTGAGGCCACTGACTCAAACAATCGGCTAATAGGAAAAGGTGTAGGGATAAATAATCCTTTAAACATCGATTGGACTTCACTTATCGAGTTTAAAAAGACATTTACGGAAGGATATTCAAGCAAAATAGAGAAACGTCTGGTTGAGATGGGAATTGATACATATCACGGGAAAGCCTATTTTGAAAATGAAAACACAGTCATCGTCGGGGAGGACAAACTTAAAGGGGAGTATATTTTCCTTGCTACAGGAGCAAAACCCAGGCAACTCAATATTCCCGGGGAAGAGTACATTACCACAAGTGAGAAATTAATGGAAACAAAAAAGCTTCCTGAGAGAATTATTTTCATTGGAAGTGGCTATATATCCATAGAGTTCGCTCATGTTGCACGAAGAACTGGAGCCGAAGTGACAATCCTGCAGCGAAGTGAAAGGATCCTGAGAGCTTTTGATCCCGATATTGTCAATCTGCTTATAAAAGCAACTGAAGCCGCAGGAATCAAAATCCTTACAAATAAACCAGTAATTTCGATAGAAAAAGAAGACAAGGGCTTTTTGGTAAAGACCCAATCCAAATCCGAAACCGGATCCCAAATTCAGAGTTTCCACGCGGATATGGTAGTGCATGGGGCAGGGCGTGTCGCAGATATAGAGGATTTGTGTCTCGAGAAAGCTGGGGTTAAAACCGAAAAGGGTGCCATTGTAGTTGATAAGCACATGAAAACCTCAAACCCCCGAATCTATGCAGGTGGGGACTGCGCATTGGAGGGAGTACAGCTTACTCCTGTGGCAATCCTTCAGGGAGAAATTGCCGCAACTAATGTCCTTGAGGGCGATAGTATTGAGGCAGACTATACAGGCATCCCAAGTGCTGTTTTTACAATTCCTGTTCTGGCTTCTGTAGGGATAAGTGCCCCTAAAGACAACCATAAGTACAAAGTAGTTTTCAAAGACCGGAGCAACTGGCATACAACCCGGAGAGCAGGAATAAAATTTGCGGCTTCAAAAGTAATTATTGATGAAGCAAACGACCGTATAATGGGAGCTCATATTCTGGGCCCGAATGCCGGTGAAGCTATCAATATCTTCGCTGCGGTAATGAGGCTTGGACTCAAGGCATCGGATATAAAAAAACTGGTCATCTCCTATCCTACTACGTGTTCGGATATTCCATATATGTTATAAGTATTCCGTCAAAAGGCAAGCAAGCACTAAACTTACCTCTGATGTATTAATTTTAGAAATATACATTTTAGGGTCGTGTACGTGAGTTATTGAT
>DADO01000148.1:26577-35728 GCA_002509325.1 Methanosarcina sp. UBA402
TCAATAACTCATGCCCATTACCCATTTTAGAAACATACTAGAAACATAAATAGGGATTCCTGCAATTATATCCCAGGTTGATGCTTAAAAGTAAAACACAAATCCCTGGAGATACGCATGCCTGAAAGAAAACTAAAAAAAACTGATACACAGGATTTTATTTCTGAATACAATATTCCAGATAACAGACACAATTTCGACCGGATCTGGGCTCTTCTGAAAGAAGAGTATCCTGAAGCAAAACCTTCCCTTAACTACAGCAATCCCCTTGAACTGCTTGTGGCAACTGTTCTTTCAGCCCAGTCAACCGATGTCCAGATAAATAAAGTGACTGAAAAGCTGTTCGAAAAATACAGGACTGCAGAAGATTATGCCAGTGCAGACCTCAGGGAACTTGAGAATGATCTCTATTCCACAGGCTTTTACAAAACCAAGGCAAGAAACATCAAAAATGCTGCGCAGATAATTGTTGAGAAATACAATGGAGAAGTCCCAAAAACTATGGAAGAATTGACCAGTTTGCCTGGTGTCGGAAGGAAAACAGCCAATATAGTGCTTTCCAGGGCATTTGGGATAATAGAGGGAATTGCTGTAGATACCCATGTAAAAAGAATTTCAAGAAGGCTGGGACTTACGAAGAATTACGATCCTGAAAAAATTGAGAAGGACCTTCTCTCGCTTGCTCGAAAGGAAGACCTTGATTCAATTTCCATGACCCTGATTTACCATGGGAGGAAAGTTTGCCAGGCAAGAAAACCAAAATGTCCATCTTGCATTGTGAATCAGCTCTGCCCTTCGAGTATAATATTTATGAGTCAATAATTCGAGCCAATATGAGCCAATAATATTTCTATGAGCCAGCATTGAGAAGTCAGGCATTCTTTTTGAATATTTTCCCAAATCCAAAGCTGATTGCCAGCACTGCTAGGGTCCCACCTGCTATTGCTGCTATTTCTCCGCTTTTGCCCATACCTTCAATCGAATAATCAGGCATTGGGGAACTTACAAATGGTTCTTGTTCTTCAAGCTCGGTAAGTTTTGATTCCTCAATCACACCTGCAGCAGCGCTTTCCAGCCCATCCGGGTTAGAGGAGGCGAGGAAGGGCGCTAGAACCGCGAGCAATAGCGCAATTGCAATTCCTGCATAAAGGAATTTCATGTTCGAGTTCCTGCTCATGCGTGAGCCTCCTTTGTATGCTTATCCGGTCTGGCAGTGAAATCATCCTCAAGGAGGTCAGGGCGGGATTTTGCAATGGCTGCGATTGCAACTGCAGTGATTAGTCCCTCACCGATAAAACCTATTATCAGGTGGAAAGTTCCCATTGCCATAAGCCCAGGAACCAGTGGGAAAGTGCCTGCAAGCCACATCTGGACCGCACAGGCAATTGCCGAAGTAAAGAGTCCGAGCCAGGCGCCTACCAGGGCTGCAATGCTTGTGCCTGTTCTCTTGCGAAGGGCAACATAAGTATAATATCCGATAAAACCGGAAATGACACCCATATTCAGGATGTTAGCTCCAAGGGTTGTAATTCCTCCGTCCCCGAAAGCAAAACCCTGCACAAGCAGCACAAGGGTAAGTACAAGGACTCCAGCCCAAGGGCTCCCAAAGACTATTGCAACAAGGGTTGCTCCTACCATATGTCCGCTTGTCCCCATCCCGATAGGAATGTTCATAGCCTGAATTGCAAAGATTCCTGCTGCAAGAGCGGCAAGGACAGGCACTTTCATTTCGTCAAGCTCGTTTTTCGCCCATTTCATTGACATTATTATAAATGGGAGAGCAATCACCCAATAGATAATTGCCTGATTAAACGGAATAAATGAATCAGGTATGTGCATCTTGTTTTCCTCTTTTACATTTGTATTTTATTTTCCCCGTTTTCACTGTGAACATTCCAGTTTCCTTATTTGCAGAATATTCTTCATATAAGGATAAACGCCCTGGGATAATACTTATAAATAAAATTTTTGAAATGGTATTATGTATATCCCAATCAATTATATATTTATTATAAATGTTCTTCCCAATCAATTATATATTTATTATAAATGTTCTTGACATGTATTTGTGAATTAATTCTTGTGGATTTTTCTAGATAATTTATAATTTTGTAACTATTAAGCCTGGGATAAAACAACATCAATAGCCATCTTTATTAAGACCTAACAGACAGATTTCTATAAATTGGTTCTCTTTGATTATTGGTTATTGATTACATTTTTTGTTATCCATCAGTGATTTGTCAGACTCCTCGGTTTCTACAAAATCAATATCATTAGACATTTTTTGATAGACTGAATAATTGCTTTAATTTAATTAATTCAGTATTACATATATACATTTTGGTATTATTTTTTTTGACAATTATTTTTCGGAATCTCCTTCTGTATCTGTATTTTTTATTTTTGTTCGAATTAAATCTCTCCTCCTTTTCCATTAGGTTGAATATATATCCGCACAGGAAATGTTGGTGTTAATCTCCATTCTCAGTTTTTAGTCCAATTTTACTTGCTATTTGATTCTCTAAAGATTTCATTATACGTATTTATGTAATATACACTCATCAGATTTTAATTTTTGGTAATAATTATTATGAAAAAAGATTGTATTTGTATTTAGTATCTTTTGAGATTATATAGAAGAGTGGGAAATCATATGAAAAAATAAAGACGGATATAATGGAGTAATATTTTTACCATAGATGGCAATTTGTTTGATCCCACCTGAAAGGTATATCAAAGAATACTTTCAGGTAAAAAGACGGATACATAATATACAACCCCCACTCAGGAGCAAAAAAAAGATATCCTGAGCCCTGATTTTTGTCCTATTATAAGCTTTTTCGTGCCCGCTTCCATAGCCCCTGCAAAGCATACTGATATAGGTTCTTTCCCCCTGTTCGTAGGAGCGTATGAAAATCGAGCTTATGCTGTTTCCTACCTGCTCGATAATCCATCTTCTTGGCACATCTTTGTTCCATATATCAAAGAGCCTTGTTTGCTGTGCAATTCTTATCCGCTTCAGGACAGCCCAGAACAGGAAAAGATAGCGTACCATCATACTGAGAAGTAAGGTAAACTCCCCTGGGATGCCTATCCTATCTGCGGCTGCAACCATATCCCTCAGCCGCGTAGTGGAAGATAGCAGAATGACAGCTGTTATGCAGACCAGAAATTTCGTAAGCAATGTGCTCCCAAAGGCAAGTCCCTCGTAGGTGATACTGAGCCCAAAAGGCAGGTCAAGCGGATAAGGCGTATAATTTTCTACAAAGGAAGGGCGCAGGAATGGCTGGATAAGAGCAATTCCTAACCCGAAAGGTAAAATTGCAAGGATACGAAGAATAAAATATTTTAAGTCCAGCCCTGCGACAAGTACCAGGATCAGCAGGTAAACCTCTATGGCAAAAAGACGGACCAGGTTTTTTTCGTGAATTCTTGGCAGACTCACTACATAGACAATAATTGCAAGTACAAAGAGTAACTTTACCCTGGGATCAAGCCTGTGTATGGGGCTGTTTTTGTATGATTCACGTTCAATATCCGTAAGGGTTACCATTAACAGTTCTCCTGTGCGGAAATGTTTTCTTTGGGTATCACTTCATTCCTGCCTTCTGGTTTCTGAACCAGAGAACCCTCAGGATTTCGTCTCTGGCTGTCTCGGCTGTAATCTGTATGTTGACATCGAGTCCTTCCTGCTGAAGCATCTCGAATATCTCAGCCACTCTGGGTAGTCTGAGATGGGCTTTCCTGAGGAGTTCAGGATCACTGAAGATCTGTTTTGGGTTTCCGTCAGCTTCGAGTCTTCCGTGATGGAGAACAAAAACCCTTTCCGCAAAATAAGGAACAACATCCACATCATGGGTGGAAAGGAGCAGGGTGATTCCAAGTTCCCTGTTCATCTTCGTAATCAATTCAAGAACGCGAGCAGAACTAAGGGGGTCAAGGCCGGCTGTTGGCTCATCAAGGACTATAACTTCAGGACGCATGGCAAGGATGCCTGCAATTGCAACAAGTTTCTTCTGCCCTCCGCTCAGATGATGCGGGGCTCTTTCCTCAAAGCCTGTGAGTCCAACCATCTCGAGAGCTTCTTTAACTCTCATTTCAACTTCGCTTCTGGACAAACCCATATTAATCGGCCCAAAAGCGACATCTTCTTCAACGCTCGGAGCAAGCACCTGGTCATCGGGGTCCTGGAAAACGATTCCTACGGTTTCTCTGCAGATCCGCACATTCTTTTTAGTAATTTTCTCCCCTTTTACCAGGACTTCCCCTGAAAGAGGGCGCAGGATTCCGTTGAGATGCTTGAATAATGTTGATTTTCCTGCTCCATTAGCCCCAAGCACTGCAACTCTCTCCCCTTTGAACACTTTGAAGTTGATTTTATCCAGAGCGTTTGAATCAAGGTGAGGATATCTATGACAGAGATCTCTGACCTCAAGTACAGGAACGCCGCTTCTTTCAGATATCGGACCCGATTTTTCGGGACCTGTCCCTGTTTTGTGGATTCCCCCGCCTATTTTCTCTTTAGGGGAAGTTACTATTTCTTCGGAGTTATGTGAGGAATTCTGCATGCTCATACTGAAAACGTCCTGTATGAAGATCATATTTCACTGCTGAAAACTAACTTTTTTCAAAATCGCGTAACAACTAACGAAGTTATCTTTTTTATGCGTTATGGTTTGTGCTTTTTTATATTTCGTGTTAGCTCACAAAAAATAAATTCATTATTTTGTAGAGTAACATATACATTTGAGAAATTAATAAAAGATGATACGAGTAATAACAAAAGTATTAAATATTTGTTTGTAATAAGGTAATATGTCATACAGACATAAAACGGATAAGCCTCCTAGATCTATTTAAAGAGCCTGCAATTCTGGTTTTCTCACCTGTAAAACAAAATCAGGTGGGAAGCCGCAGTGCTAAAAGAGAATAAAATGAGAAAACTACATCTTTGAAGTAGAAGAGATAATTATACGAATCCTCCCGGCATATTTATTCCAATGCAGCGTGTTGTTCTCCATGTGGACATGGACTATTTTTTGCAGTTATTGAAGAGCGGGGAAAACCTGAGCTTCAGGGAAAAGCCGTCGTGGTCTGAAAATGCTTATTGAATCCCAGAAAGAATCTCCAGCACTTGTTATCCTGAGCTTTTTCCCATAGCACTCAGCAACCTGTTTGACGTTTTCAAGGGTTTCTGGAAACTCAAGCCCTGTATCTGCAAACATGATCTCGTAATCGTCAAGGCTTTCACTAACTAGCTGGAGCACAGCAAGGCTATCTTGCCTCCAGAATAGGATACGCTTACCTTTGTGCCCATCCGGCTGGCTACATTTTTGATAAATATATAAATTAAAAATCCTCTTGTTAATTTACTCAACATCAATTAGTTCGGTCCATTCTTATTTTTTTCTCCGGTGTATCCGATAATGTATACAGTACACCACTATGAATCATAAAATATATTCCTGCTTTGGAGTCATAAATTACCCGTGAATTCATATCAACCGCAGCATCCACAAGTCCCTGGAGGGAAGAAATCTCAACTTTGATAAGGGAGTCTATGTCTTCTGGAAGCTTTCCTTTGCTAACAAATTCCTTGAAAGGTTCACAACTGCGTTCTTTTTCCAGTTTTTCAATATACTTCGGCTCAATTTTATTCGTTACCACACAAAGAAGAATCGCTCCAACAAAAACCAAATTAAGAAGGAATAAGAACAAAGGTGTCCTAATGGTTGATATTGGAGGAACTCTCTTGACACTTATCTTTTTAGTTACATTAGTATCCTGACTGAAATCAAGTTTCTCAGGTATCTGATAGTATGACGAACTTATTACCAGCGGCATAACAAAATCTTTTGTGCCTTGAACGCTCTCCCCGTTTATTTTCCCGGTATAGTTGACACGGGTTACAATTTCTATAGTTGCGTCTTCTGAACACTCTAGCTGTTTTTGTACATCTTTAACCATTGACTGGATTTCGGAAACATTAAAGGAAAAGTTTCTAGTGACGGATGTTCCAGTCCAAGTGTCAGTATCTTTATATTTCAAAGGAAATCCCTTCTGCCAGAAGATTTTCTTTTCTTCATCAGATCCCTCCTTATCAGTTGCAACAACCATTGTTTGTAGCTTCCCTTTGATGTCAGAAGGATTATTAGCTTCAAGACTGTAGGTGAATGACATGTCAACAGTGGGAGATACGGCAAAATAATACGCAGGCATCCCCATTTCAAGCGTGGTTCCATTTGCGTAGAGTGGGTTTGCCTTTGTTACAGGTACTGTGTAAGTATAGGATCCAAGATGTGTATAGAAAGTAACTACTTCATCCTCATCTTCATAGACCGCCCTTGAAGCCTCGTAAGTCCAGAGCCCGCAAAGAATCAACATCATTCCGAATAAAAATATGAGTATTTTATGCCTGTCTATTATGGCATTTTTAAGTTTAAATAATAGAACTTTCAGAATATCTCACTCCTAGTTCCTTAATGGATAGGCATTCCAATTTAATCCAAGTTTTTATAATTATAACTTAATCAATTTATTGATAAATTTATTTGATTTAATAGTTAATCTCATAACCCAATATTATTTCTGAGTACAGTATCCCGAATAATCAACCAGATTCAGATCGTAGAAAAGAGTTCTGAAACTTTACTGATTTTTGAGAGTGAAATCGGTTGTTGATGAGCTCAAAATAAAACTGAATCCTATTTTCGGCAGGTAACTTGTTTTTTCGTAGTATTTTTACTGATAGCGTTTTTGCTGAAAAACATATTATTCCTGACACTAAACATTATTGCAAAAATGGGTCATTGTTTATATATGTCTTGAGTTTTGAGCCATATGTTAACCTGTTTTCAACCCAATAAATATTAATACAATGTTCAAAAAACGCTACTAGTAAAAATATTCAAAATTTAATGTCGACCTGCCGAATATAGGCTGAATTTCTCCCGGAGCTATTTCGTATTTATGAAGGATTATTTAGGTAACAAAATATTTAGTTGAAGTCAAATCAGTATTTTTGTTCACAAAATCTTTGATACATTCTTAATGTTGCTTGTTTTTATTTTATCGCAGATCATTAAGTTAACTTTCTTATAAATTTACAAAGCGAAGAGTCCGCTTCCACTGTGCAAACATCCGGTGGAATCGGATCCTTTTCCTACGCCCTCTAATCGTAGATTTCCTATACCATATAGGAAATAGTACTAGTGTAAAAATTGAGGTATAAACTACAATTTCGGCAGCTACAGGAAGATCGGGATTTATTTTCGTAAGTTCGAGTATCCAGAAAACAGGCAGAATATAAGGTACTGTATTCAATTTTACAGTAGTGTTTTCCGGCGCAATAACTTGAGTTTCGTTATTCTTAGGAACCACCCCGTACCAATGATCAATAGCAAGTGTTTGCTTTGGGTCATCAGGCGTGAAAACATATACCATAGAAAGAAATCCTGAGTTCTCTACAGTATTTTCTCTCTTTAGAATTACAGATTCGTTTTCTTCCGAGTTGCATATGATTATTCCTGTAAAAACAAGTCCATTTATAAGAATGAGCGCTACCAGCCTCTGTCCTTTAACCGCATAAAAGGTTCTCTTGCTTGTTTTTTTGCGTTCCCTTTCTACTTTTCTGGCGCGTTGAGGGTTGTTAAACAGAATAATGTTCCATATTTCGCCAATTATGATTAAGCTTGCAGGCAATATAATCATGAAGAAAAAAATATTTTTATTTTTTGTGATCTCAGGTAAATAGCCTGCAAATGGAATGACAAAGACCAATTTTCCCACAGCTTTTGATGCAGTCACATTGAAGTTGTCTTCTGCATTGTTTGCATCCCCTTTTGTCTTAAAAATTAACTCTTTATCTTCTTTTAAGGCGATAATCCGATGAGTTACATAGGTATTAGGTTTACCCCCAGGATCCCGAAAAGTTAAGATATCTCCAACAGTAAGTTCATTTGGGTCTACCGATTTTACAATTATCATATCTCTAGGTAGCATTAGGGGTGTCATGCTCCCGCTTAATACTATAAAGGCTTTCTCTGATCCTGTAATAAACGGAATTAAGGCCTTGAACAGGAAAATCACAATGAAAAGGGCAATCGCGACTTGGAAATTTTCTTTTTTATTCATTTTTTATTCCCATGCTGAAACTTCTATTTTCAGGGTTATTAACCCTAATTTGGCAAAGTTTCTAATTTTTGAGTTCAGTTTCTTTTTTCCAGAGATATTACGCTGACGTAGTGCGTTTACTAAATCCAAATGAAGTACAATCTTTCAAATTAGGTTACTTTGGGATTTTCATTCACAGTAATCTTGCTCGTTTTTGTACTCGTGCCATCTTCATTGTTTGCGATCAGGCTAACGTTATAGCTTCCTGCTGCAGAGTAAATATGGACAGGTTCCTGATCGGTTGAAGTATCTCCATCTCCAAAGTCCCATTTCCATTCAGTTACATTTTCGGAGAGATCAGTAAAGGCAACAGTCAAGGGAGCATAACCTTCAGTTACATTACTGGTGAAGTTTGCAACCGGAACGACAACTGGTTGTAAAACACTTATTATGGCAAGCTTTGAATTTGTACCATTTTCATTGCTTGCTGTCAGGTTAACGTTATAATTTCCTGCTGCTGAAAAAATATGCACTGGATTCTTCTCGGTTGAAGTACCTTCGTCTCCAAAGTCCCAATTCCATCCAGTTGCATTTTCCGAGTTGCCTGTAAACTGAACTGTAAGAGGAGCAAAACCCTCAGTTATATCACTACTGAAATTTGCAACCGGAAGTATGGGTTGTAGAACACTTATTGTGGCAAGCTTTGAACTATTGCCATTTTCATTGCTTACTGTCAGGTTAACGTTATAATTTCCTGCTACAGAGTAAGTATGCACTGGATTCTTCTCAGTTGAAGTGCCTTTGTCTCCAAAGTCCCATTTCCATTGGGTTACATTCTCCGAAAGATCAATAAACTGTACAGTCAGAGGAGCATATCCCTCAGTAAAATTATTGCTGAAATTTGCAACCGGAACTATTCCATCAAGTTGTTCATAAACAGTTATTGTGGCAAGCTTTGAACTTTTTCCATTTTCGTTGTTTGCAATCAGGCTAACTTCATAGGTTCCTGCTGTAGAGTAAGTATGCACTGGATTCT
>DADO01000148.1:35970-36173 GCA_002509325.1 Methanosarcina sp. UBA402
ATTTTTCGAAAGATCCGTAAACTGAACTGTTAGAGGAGCAACACCCTCAGTTATATCACTACTGAAATTTGCAACCGGAATGACCTCATCAGGTTGTTCATGAACGGTTATTGTGGCAAGCTTTGAACTATTGCCATTTTCATTGCTTACTGTCAGGTTAACGTTATAATTTCCTGCTATAGAGTAAGTATGCACTGGATTCT
>DADO01000148.1:36412-38804 GCA_002509325.1 Methanosarcina sp. UBA402
ATTTTTCGAAAGATCCGTAAACTGCACAGTCAGAGGAGCATAACCTTCAGTTACATTACTGCTGATGTTTGTAACTGGAAAATCCCTTTCATGCTTTTCTGAAGTTGTTGTGGGACCAGAGCTTGAGCCCATGCTTGAATCTATACTGTTTCTACCGGCTTCTGTCGGTTTAATTATCTCTTTTTCTGCTATAGAGGAATTACTCGTCAGATTTTCTGCTGAACTTACGTTATTCAGAGAGGAACTTACATTATCCGAAGAATTTTCGTCTAAGAGACTTTCGTAAGTGGATATTGAATCTTTATCTCCCATGCTTGAATCTATACTGTTTCTACCGGCTTCTGTCGGTTTAATTGTCTCTTTTTCTGCTATAGAGGAGTTTTCTGTTATAGAGGAATTACTCGTCAGATTTTCTGCTGAGCTTACGTTATTCAGAGAGGAACTTACATTATCCGAAGAATTTTCGACTAAGAGACTTTCATAAGTGGATATTGAATCTTTATCTCCTCTTGAAATGTTAGCGCTTTCATTGAGTTTTTCGCTATTTGTAGTAAGATTGAGATCCGATAATCCAATCCAGCTGGCTGGGGTGTCCCAGGCACCTGCAGTAATCTCAGCATTCGTATATTTTGTATCACTGAAAGAAGCAGATGTACCTGAAAAAGGCAAAGTGCTGCACGTGGAGATGAGAAAAACAAACACCAATCCCAAAAAAGTAATCTTATTAAATGCTCTCATTTTAGATCATCTAGTTCGTTAGTGAGTAATTTTCTGTGTACGAATTAGGGTCCTAGAGCTATCCAAAAAATGTTGTGACCTACTGTAACTTTTACAATTTGCAGTAGATCACAATTTAGCTTGTACTCGATATACGCTCTATTGTAACATTTTACAATATGCCATTATTGAATTTTTTGGAGATTTTAGCCTCTATTAGTCACTTTTTAATGCGCTTGTTCTGCTTCAAGTTTTATACTCAAAGTGCTTGTCTGACCCTGGCCCTCGGTAACCTCTTTTTTCATTTCCAAACCCTTTAATATAATTGTAAAACTATCTCCAGGTATAATAGAGTTATCTGGTTTATATTTAAGGGTTTCATTATTAAGCCCTGAAAGCACTCCTTTATTTTTAAGATCTTTGTTGCCAACGGTCACTTTTTTAAATTCGATATTCTGGCTGAGGTCATTATCAGTAGAAGTGAAGGTTAGTTTAACGCTCCCTATGTCAATATTTCCTTCATTCTTAATCACAATTTCCTTGTCACCAATTTCATCACCGGGCTTTATTCCAGCAACATTCCCAATTTCTTCCGTTACGTTAATATCCATCTTCCCTGCAGTAAAACTATTATTTGAACTAGTTGCAGAAGTTGAATAGTATGCCCACGTTCCTGCGCCTGCCACAGTGGCAATGCAGCCTATAATGAGCACGCTCAGTATTATTTTTTTGTTAACCATATTAAGCCTCTTTTTTTCGATTTTTAACCCTGTAATATCAGATATAAGAAAGAGAAGAATTTCATTTCATTTCATTTGGATCCGGTTAAGATACGAATTTTTTCAAACATATTCAGTACTTCACTAATTTTCGTCAACTTCAAAATTGGATATCAATATACAATTAGAATATGAGTAGTCAATTTTGGGTTAACAAAATCTTTAACCGAATACAAATAAAGGAAAACTTCATTCTTATTCTTACAATCTCACATCAGGATTTTTTTCCTTATCATTCTTTTTTAGTATTAGTTATTGGCTAATTAACGAGAATATTGGACCGGTAATGGGAAATTACCACTATCAGTAAGCTTTCTGTTGAAAAAAAGTTAATCAATGATTAACGCGGAAAAATTGCTTGTAGGAAAAAATCCCTTGGTTAAGATCAAAATACTTATATAATGTTCTGGGAGGGTAGATCAGAAGTATAGGGTGACTGTCGGTCTGGAAATACCTTCTGCCTGAGTAGAGAAATATAAGGCTCTGTAGAAATCCTCCGAAATAATGAATTTTAATGAATTTGAACAGAATAGCCTGATTTTGATATACTTATCTCTTTTTAGCCCCTTTCACCTGATATAGTAGGTTTTCTACAGAGCTAAATATAAAAAAGGAATAACTTCAGGCTGTCTCAAAAGTATACTCAATTCTAGAATTGGGACAAAATATTCGACTATAAGGCCAATCTGTGCCTAATATTTGTAGAATGTCTTGCCTATATTTAAAATAAACATTGCTCATTGCCCAATTGTAGAAATGGCTTGAGTTTTGAGACTGCCAGACGTGCTTGTTTTTATGGCACATATTATTAAATGCTGTCTAAAAAGATAAAAACAGATTCATGCGTCTTCGGTTAAGTGAAGAATCGTGATAAATTGCCTCCATCTCCACAACAG
>DADO01000148.1:39072-39293 GCA_002509325.1 Methanosarcina sp. UBA402
CCTTAACCGATGACCAATGAAAACAGATTAAATAAAATATATTTGCGCTATGATGAACTTAGCTTATTTTCCAAGTTTGCGGACTTGGCGACTATGGGCTATTGAAGCGGCTATAAAAAGAACGTTTGTAAACAACATCCACTTAAAGCTTTGGATCCATTTGATTAACCCTGTAAATATAAGGAGAGTGCTGACAGCGGCAAATATGCTCAGGCCTAGGT
>DADO01000057.1:0-11259 GCA_002509325.1 Methanosarcina sp. UBA402
AAATTTTGGCCAATTTACATGAAATCGATACCTTGTTCCAGCCTACAATAGAGCCAAATATTTGACAACTGTTGTGGAGATGGAGGCAATTTATCACGATTCTTCACTTAACCGAAGACGCATGTGTCGTTATTAAGAATAACTGAAAAATAGCGATATAATTACATCTTATGTTTTTTACATAGTTATCTTACAAATTATCTTGCAGATTGAGTTCAGGCATCAGTTAAGGTTAAGATTTTGTCAGTAAAGGGTTTTGCCCAATAAATATATTGGACGAATACAATATAACCATTAAATAAATCCGGTTATCAAACCGACAGAATCAGAATGAGATTTATCTACTTCTTATTTCAAGCAGATTTTATTGCATCGGGGGAAATGGAGGAAAAAATATGGAGATTTACAATATTCCTGAAATTGCCAGAAATGTATTCTGGGTTGGGGTAAAAGACTGGAATCGCAGAATGTTTGATGCTTTGATTCCTCTGCCTCAGGGGACAAGCTATAACGCTTACCTTGTGAAAGGAGAGGAAAAAACAGCCCTTATAGATACCGTAAATCCTGGTTTCGAAAAGGAGTTCGAAGAGAAAATAAATCTAGTTTCCAGCCTGGAAAAGCTGGACTACCTGATAATGAATCATGCTGAACCCGACCATGCCAGTGCAATTCGTTATATTATGGATAGGGCTCCTGGCTCGGTGCTTGTTACGACAGAGAGAGGGGTGAAAATGGCAAGCCTTTACCACGAACTGCCCGAGAGCCGGATTAAAGTGGTTGCTGAAGGCGATACTCTTGATTTGGGAGGTAAAACTCTACGCTTCATCGAAGCTCCCTGGCTTCACTGGCCTGAAACCATGTTCACATATTTGCCTGAAGACAGAGTACTTTTCCCGTGTGATTTCTTCGGGGCTCACACAGCCCAGGGCGTTTATGATGAAGATCTGGAAGACCTTATTCCTCATGCAAAACGTTATTACGGGGAAATCATGATGCCTTTTGGGAAAATGGGGGCAAAGGCTCTTGAAAAAATAAAGGATCTTGACATCGAGATCCTTGCCCCAAGTCATGGACCTGTTTATAAAAATCCTAAGCGGATCCTTGAGCCCTATGCGAAATGGACTGCAGGGAAGACCGAAAATAAAGCCCTTATTGTCTATGTGAGTATGTGGGGTTCCACAGAGCTTATGGTCAGGACAATTGCCGAAACCTTGTTGAAAGAAGGCATAGATATCAGAATGTACGATCTTGAAGTCTCAGATATTGGAGATGTAGCAAGGGAACTGGTTGATTCTCGTGCAGTTATCCTTGGAGCTCCTACTGTCCTTGCAGGCATGCACCCTCTTGCTGCTTACGGCACATTCCTGGTAAAAGCACTTAATCCGCCTGCAAAGTATGGGGTTATACTTGGATCCTTTGGCTGGGGCGGAGGAGCTCTAAAGCAGGCAGGAGAAATTCTGATTCCTTCGAAGATGGAAGTTGTGGGAACGCTTCAGGTAAAGGGCAAACCCAGAGACGAAGATTTAAAAAAGGTAGAGGAGATCGGCAGGGAGCTTGCCCAAAAAATGAAAACATAACCTAAAAACACAACCTAAAGTCTCTATGTTTGGACCTACAATTCTGTTTAAGCCTGCGTGTAAGGCTTTTTTCAACCCGGCTAGATCCGGTTAATTTTATCTGGGAGACCTTACCTTGCCTTTTTCCAGTAATATATGTGAAGCTCGTAAATATATGGAGCTCATAAAGGGAAAAATTTCAAAAATATTATAAAAAGGTAGCTTGAGAACGGATTATAGATATTTGCTCATGGCTTTTCAGGAAATATTCATATTAATTCCTGAGAACTGATTTTAAGGTCTGAGAACTGATTTTAAGATTACCGTGTTGTCCTGAATTTCAAGTTTTGGGCGCTGGAATTTTCTTATGAAAGGGGAACCTGAACTAAAAAAGGAACTGAATCTGCTGGAGATTACTCTGGTAGGGATTGGAAATATTCTTGGAGCCGGAATTTACGTGCTCATGGGAAAAGCTGCAGGGCTTGCAGGCAATATGGTCTGGTTTTCTTTTTTGTTTGCCGGAGCTACTGCTGCACTTTCCGCCCTCAGC
Organism: Methanosarcina sp. UBA402; assembly: GCA_002509325.1. Lineage (GTDB taxonomy): Archaea > Halobacteriota > Methanosarcinia > Methanosarcinales > Methanosarcinaceae > Methanosarcina. The sequence goes on from DADO01000057.1 coordinate 2,107, forward strand.
TATATGGAACTTGCTTCCATGTATCCAAGATCAGGTGCAGAGTATGAATTCGTAAAGAGAGCTTTTGGAGAACGTGTTGGCCTATTTGTGGGGCTACTTGTTGTATATTTTGTGGTAATAACGAGTTCTGCGGTTGCCCTTGGGTTTGGCAGATACTTTAACAATCTTTTCGGAAGTGGATATTTAACAGGGGCAGTTGGCCTGTTCATTTTTCTGAGCCTTATCATAGTTTATGGGATAAAGGAATCTGCACGGCTGGCTATTCTAATAAGTCTAATAGAAGTTTCCGGGCTTTTAATTGTTATTTACTCAGGTCTCCCTTATCTCGGAACAGTAAATTATCTTGAATTTCCGGATCTGTCTGGAATATTTGAAGCCTCGACTCTGATTTTTTTTGCATTTCTTGGTTTTGAAGATATCGTGCGATTATCCCAGGAAACGAAAGAAGCAGAAAAAACAACTCCAAAAGCCCTGCTTATTGCCATATTTTTTACGGTTTTCCTGTACATTTGCGTGGCAATATCTGTCGTAAGCGTACTTGACTTTCGGGTTCTCAGAGTATCAGGGGTTCCACTTGCCGATGTTGCGGCTGTTTCTCTAGGGAATGACGCTTTCACCCTCGTGTCCTGGATTGCCCTTTTTTCCACAATAAATACTGTACTGGTGGTTATGCTCGGAGGGTCAAGGATCGTTTACAGCATGGCGCGCTCAGGAGCGCTTCCCAAGAGTCTCTCCCGGGTACACCGCACTTATCATACTCCATGGGTCGCGATTCTAAGTATTACCTGTCTCTCGATCCTATTTGTCATGTTCAGGGATATTATAATCGTAGCAAGTATTGCTAATCTTATGATTTTTGCTGTCTTTTTTATGGTCAATCTCTCCTTGATAAAGCTCCGTTATACTGATCCTGAAAGAAATCGTCCATTTAAAGTCCCCTTCAATATTGGCCGTTTTCCCCTGCCACCGTTTTTTGGGATCCTCTCTATTATATTTCTTTTTTCTCGATTAAGTTTGGAAGTTATAACTTATGGGCTTGTGCTTGTAGGAACTGGGATACTGATAGTGCTCCTCAGAACCAGAAAGACAGCCTGATAGTTAAATTTTAAAAAACGGCTTTGTAGAAAACCTATCTTAGTTAGTTTCAATAGGCTCTGGAATGAATAAGTAAAGATATATCAGGTGATTCAGTCCAAATAAATGGAAATTCTTCATTTAAGGGGATTTCTCCAGAGCCCAAAAAACATTGAAATCACGGAATATGGAATCCAAACCGATTTAATGAATGTGTATTCCAGAAAAGCAGAGAAGATAATAAAAGAGAAGGTTAAAAAGAAGATATCTACCTTCTTGCCTGGAAGATTTCTACCTTCTTATCTGTCACGTCATCACGTCACGTTATCGCTTTCATTTTTTCTTTGAGACCGGGATTTCGATCTTTTCCACCAGTTTCTTTACATCAGCTTTGATTTCTGAAGCAAGTTTTTTTGCACTGTCTCCGGTTGTATCGACGAGTTTTTCGACCCTGCCAGTAATGCTCTTTACTTCATCTTTTACGTCAATTGATTTTATTTCCTTCGAAAGAGATTTTATTTCTGAGTTTATACTCTTTGCAAGTTTAGAGGCTTCATTCCCTGTTTTCTTTGTAAGATTATCAATATCGTTCCCAAGCTTTCCAACTTTTTCCTGAATTCTGGAACTCTTTTTTCCAGTTTCTGTCTCTTTACTTTCGCTTTCCATTGTTTGTACCATATAAACCCCTTTTTAAATTTAATAAAGACAATGAGTTTCTCTATTATTCTCTATTAAAGAGAGCTTGTTTTTTAGACATTTATTTATGGACTTTTGGAGTTATAATATTATCTTTGCTGTTAACGCTGGCTTTGGAAAATATTTTGTTGCGCAAAAATAAGCTTTGTTACAATACAAGCTTATAAAGTATAAATTAAAATAGTATGCTTGTAAAAAGTAAGGCAGCTTAACTGATTCAAAGAGTTCATGGGAAACTCTTGCAGGAATGATGTAAGAGCAGGACCAGGAACCATATTCAGGAAAAAATCAGTTTTCTGCGATGGTAAGCCATTGAAGGCTTTAGAGGAAATATGCAGACTTTAGTTATATGCATAGACAGAGATAACGATCTGGGTGAAAAAGCAAAACTCCAAACCCCAATAGTAGGACGGGAAGCAAATGTTCAGGCTGCTGTCGCACTTGGGATCGCGGATCCGGAGGACTCTGATACCAATACTATTTTTGGCGGGATCAGAATACTTGACGAGTTGCGGGGAAAAGGAGCCGATGCGGAGATCGTGTCGTTTGCAGGGGATAAAAGCGTTGGAGTGATTTCAGACCAGAAAATCGTCGAACAGCTCGAAACTTTCCTAAATATGAATAATGTAGAAAGAGCGATCTTTATTTCGGATGGGGCAGAGGACGAGACTCTTGTGCCTATTGTCCAATCTCGTATAAAGATTGACTCAGTGAAAAGAATAGTAGTAATGCAGAGCGAAAATTTGGAAAGTACTTATTATATCCTGAAACATGTCTTTAGCGACCCCAAGATCTCCCAGACTTTCTTCGTACCTTTCGGGCTTGCTTTTCTCATTTATGCGATATTCCTGCTTGCCGGCTATCCCGAAGGCGCAGTCGTGGGAATTTTTGCAGCTGTAGGGCTTTACATGCTGTACAGGGGGTTTGGGCTGGATGATTTTGTAGCCCTTGAAAAAGAAAAACTCTGGGATGCTTTCCTTGAACAGAGGATGGTTTTCATTAGCTATACCGCTGCCCTTCTTATAACCCTTGTAGCAACCGTATACGGAGCTATGGAAGTATGGAAACTTTATTCGGCAGAAGGGGTCTGGTATCACGGAACCCTTACGCTTGTCTCGGTATTCGTCAATGCCTCAGTCTGGTGGTTTGCAGGAGCCCTGCTACTTGCCAACCTTGGAAAAGTCTTTGATCTAAGGATGGAAGACAAGCCTATTTATAAAAATGTAGCAATCTCTCTGTTTGTGATTGCAACCGGGCTGCTCTTCTGGGGTGCTAGCACATATATTTTAGCAACAGCTTCCCTTTCTGAAGGCATTACCAATAATGCAGCCCTTGCACTCCAGTACTTTGTGTATTCGATCACAGCTGCAATTCTTATCGCCCTCGCAGGCATAAAATACAGCGTATCAAACCAGGCATCTGAAAACAATGATAAAGGGAATAAAAGAAAGAAAAAACTCGCCTGACCACAGGGCAGCCTGCCAGGGAAACTAAGTCTCAGAAACTAAATCTCAGAAACTAAGTCTCAGAAACAAATATTCCGAATCTGATTCTTTCCTACCTTGAACTCAGAAACTAAGTCTCAGAAACTAAGTCTCAGAAACTAAGTCTCAGAAACTAAGTCTCAGAAACTAAGTCTCAGAAACTAAATCTCAGCAGGTCCGGCGAAATCAAAATTTGGGGTAATAATAAAAACTACCAGGGAAATAAAAATGGAAAAAGTAGCTGAAAACGTTGAAATTGCAGTGCTCGGTGGCGTCGGTTTTAATTCATACCTAGAATTCGAAAGCCAGCCAATCCCCACACCTTATGGAGAAGTTATCGCCTATCTGACTACTATAAGAGGAAAAAGAGTCGCAGTAATCCCCAGACATGCTGGAGAAAACCATGTCCCGCCTCACAGGATTAACTACAGAGCCAATGTCTGGGCCGTGCAGGCTATAGGGGCAAAGCGTATAATCTCAACGAATTCCTTGGGATCAATGCGAGGGCATAAGGTGGGCAGTTTTGTAGTGCTTGATGATTTCATAGACTTCACCCGGAACAGACCTTCTACTTTTTATGATGACAGGACAGTACATGTCGATGTCTCTGAACCTTACTGCCCCGAAATAAGGACAGCCCTTAAAGGTGCCCTAGAAAAACAGGGACTTTCTTATACCGAAGGAATTTATGCCTGTACAGAAGGCCCGCGTTTTGAGACCAGAGCCGAAATCCGCATGATGAGTCAGTTTGCAGATGTCGTGGGCATGACAGGTGTGCCTGAAGTAGTCCTCGCAAAGGAACGAAGCCTCTGCTATGCTTCGCTTGCTATTATCACAAACCAGGCCTGTGGAATGACCACACAGAAATTGACAGCCGATGAAGTTACTGAGGTTGTGGGAAAAGCCCAGGATGCAATCTTTGAGATTATTTCAGATACGGTAGAAAACCTCCCTGAAATTCAAAGCTGCAGGTGCAGGTTTGCAAAGGAAGGAGCCTGCTTATAATGCCATATGTCAGGTAGGCAGCAGGAAGCAACATCTATGTAAATAGAGCTTCCACTCCAGTTATTTCTTTGTTTTTTAAATATTTCCAATATTTCCTTTTGATCCTTCCTTCAGATGCTTCCTTCAATCCTTCTTTCAATTGCTTCCTGAGTAGCATCTTCAATTTACAACGGTCAAGGAATAATATATAACTTATTTATATTATGAACAAGTGATAAAATATTTATATAATGGTTACCTAAAATGAGGTTGAATTCTGAGATTTGAACATGATTTAATAGAATTTATAGACTTGAATAGATTTTCACCTGTAAATGCAAAATTACGTTGCTAGAGTTAAGAAGATTGCATAATTATTTACTTTTAAAACTTCGAAGGTTAAACTTCGGAGAGAAATATTACAGGATTTGAAAGGAAGCTACTTATACTATTCATAGATCAGGATAAACAATGACGCTCTGGGTCCTAGGCTACGCTGAAAAACCGAAGATAAGATTTATGGCTATAAAGGACCGGTTGAAACAGCCGATTTACATGGCCGAGCTCCATATAAAAGATAGTTATAAAGGGCCACGCCCTCATAAAATAAGGCTTCTCACCGGCAAGAAAAAAGAAGAATTTATTCCTCCCCAGCAGTTCATAGAGCTCTTACGCGAGGCAAATCGGATAATGCTTGCAGAAGGGGGAAACCCTGCAAATGAGGTAACTTTTCTAGAAATGTTGAAAGGTTTCCAGCTCAAAGCGGACCGAGTTAAAATCTGCAAACACTGCTGGATAAATAAACGTTTCAACTTTGTAAATAGTAAATCCGTCAAATACCTAGATGAACTCATCTGTCTGGACTGTGCAAAAGAAGAACTTTTGCGTGCAGTCCGTTCGGCCGGTGTGAAGTACGGGGAAAAATCCGTAGATTTCCTGGAGCAAGTGCTTTCGAAAACCAGGGACCTGGACAGGACAATCCGGATGCTCACTCCTGAAAGGCTGGATCCTGAGTTTACACGTTATGATACTATAAGGACAAATCCTACCAGTGCTGGAATCAGGATAAAGAACCTGCCCCTTAAGAAAAAATTCAAGGAAATGCTGCTCGAGAAATCCGAGACCCTGCTGCCCGTTCAGGCGTTATCGATAGAAGCCGGACTTCTGGAAGGAAAAAACCAGTTTGTGGTTTCGGCGACGGCAACTGGAAAAACCCTAATAGGAGAGATGGCAGGAGTCCAGAACCTTCTTAACAAAAAAGGAAAAATGCTCTATCTGGTCCCCCTAGTCGCGCTCGCAAACCAGAAGTATGACCAGTTCAAAGACCGTTATTCAAAGCTCGGGCTCACTACTTCCATAAAGATCGGGGCAATCCTCATAAAAACCTCTCAGCGCGTGAGAATGCAGACCAGCCCAAGTGCGGATATAATTGTGGGAACTTATGAAGGCATAGACCATATGCTTCGGTCGGGAAATGCCGATTTTTTAGGCAAGATCGGGACTGTGGTTGTGGATGAAGTCCATATCCTTGAAGACCAGGAAAGGGGGCACAGGTTGGACGGGCTTATCGGAAGGCTAAGGTATATGGCACCTGAAGCTCAATTTATCTACCTCTCGGCAACCGTTGCAAATCCCGCAGCCTATGCAAAGAAGCTCGGAGCCCAGCTTGTCCTTTACGAGCATAGGCCAGTTCCTATTGACAGGCATCTCCTCTTCTGCCAGGAAAACGAAAAGGCAAAACTGATTTCCCAGCTTGCGAAAGAAGAATATGCAATGTTTTCTTCTAAAAAGCACAGAGGGCAGACAATTGTCTTTACGAACTCCCGACGAAACTGCCACAAGCTTGCAGGAGCCCTTTCGATCCAGGCGGCTCCTTATCATGCAGGGCTTTCCCAGTACGAGAGGAAAAAAGTTGAGACTCGTTTTGCAAAAGGAGAGCTTCCTGTAGTCGTGACCACAGCTGCTCTTGCGGCGGGTGTGGATTTTCCGGCATCCCAGGTAATCTTTGAGTCCCTGGCAATGGGAATAGACTGGATTTCAGTCCAGGACTTCCTGCAGATGAGCGGGAGGGCAGGCAGACCTGATTACCATGACAAGGGAGTTGTCGTGCTTATGCCCGTGCCTGGAAAGGCTTATTCAGGCTCTCAGTCAGATACCGAAGAAGAGGTTGCAATCAAACTGCTCCAGGGTGAAATGCTCTCAGCAGGCGTACATTACGGAGAAGCCGAGCAGCTTGAGGAAGTGCTTGCATCAGTTGCAGTCACCTCCTCGGTGCAGGATCTTAGAATGATCCATAACCTGATGTTTGGGAGCTACGATCTGGAAAGATTGGTCCTGCGCCTGCAGAGCTATCGTTTTCTTGAAAGAAAAGGAAATAAAATAATGCTTACGCGTTTTGGAAAAATTATTTCGGCTCATTTCCTCCCGGTATCGAAAGCTTTCCTGATTCGGGATGCGGTGCTTGAAGAAAACGAACCTTTAAAGATTGCAACAAACCTGGAGTTTTTTGATGCAGCCTATTTCAAGTATGCAAACCAGATCGGAAGTTCTTTGCATGTTAATATGCCTTCAAGGGTTTTTCAGGGGGCAGCTCTTGATATAGTCTTTGACGGGGAATCCCTTTCCCAGCTTGATATAAAAATCCGGGAGCTCATGTTGAACTTTGCTTCGGATTTTTTAACCTGTGCATGCAAAGACTCGCCTTACTGTGGCTGTGCAGAACAGAGGTTTTCGGAAAAAATAATCAAGCTGCGTACTGAAGCGCTTGAGCCTTCACAGATTGTAAAGAAACTTGAAGATAATTACGGAATTTCTGCGTACCAGGGTGACATTTTCGGGTACCTGGACAATGCGGTCCGCAATCTTGATGCCGTAGAACTTATAGCAAGGGTATACTCCAAAAAGGGAGTTGCAGAAAAAGCAAAAAAGCTGAAAAAGAAAGTCCAGGGTTAAAGGAGCAAAAAAGCTTAAAAAATGTCCAGGGTTAAAAGATCAAAAACATTTTTGCATATTATATTGTATAGTAAGTTAAAATGTTCCTGCTTATATGGGGAATATATCGCTTGTATGGAAGAACTGATTGGTTTTTCAAGTGCCGGTCAGTATAATAAGATCAGAACCATAAGATCAGAACCTGATCACAGGACACTCTGAGAGTAAAAGTAGAGGTAATTTCATGGCCGAGGATGTTGAATCCAGGGAAAATATCGAAAGAGAAGCTTCTAAAAAAGCTAGTAAAAGTATTGCAATCGAATTTATAAAACCTGAAAACTTCAGGCAGATATATGCTATTGGGGCTGCAGGCGGGCACAGCCCATATGATTTCAGGATCGGTTTTTACAATGACACTCCCAAGATGTTCGGGGATGCCTCTGAGTCACGGGTTATCCAGAGGCGCGTGGAAACCGAAGTAATACTTTCTCCAGTTGCTGCGCTTGAGCTTTCCCGCTGGCTTACCCAACATATAAATGAATATGAGTCTGTTTTCGGGCCAATTGCAAGAGCAATCCCGAGACCAAGGAAAGAATCTGCAAAGCCTATTGACGAAAGTACGGATATCCAGGGTTACATCTGACCCTTACATTTGATCCGAATAAAACGCCCTGCAAGTTATGTGAACTTGAAAGCTTTACTTGTAGCTTCTGGAAGGAACTATTTTGGCTCCGGAAGCCTTTGAAAGCTCTGGTGATCAATGGTTATGGAAGCTTTTGAGAACTCTGGAGATCGATGGTTATATATCTCTGTAAAGGGTATGTATTTTCCAGTTTTCTTAAATGCCGGTGGAGTGACAATACAGAAGGATTTCTCAGTTACTGGTAGGAAGCGATGATACAGATAGCAAGCGGGCCGTAGGTATGGATGGTGGCTTTAATGCGGCTCTAATGTGGCTCTGTTGCGGCTTATCCTGCACTGGCTCGGGATGTAAGATTCAGGAACCCTGAAGTACGGGGAAATTCAGAATAAATCAGAGAGGGTTTAAATTTGTTCCCAAATAAAAAAGTTCAGAAAATCGTTGGATCAAGAATCCAGGTAGAAATGAAAGGCGACCTTAATCTGCTTGAAGGCACTCTTAAAAGCGTGGATGACTACATGAACCTTCATCTCGTGGACACAATGGAGATCGTAAAAGGAGAAAAAGTCCGCTCCCTTGGTTCAGTAGTGCTTCGAGGTAATAACATTATACTGATTACTCCTGTTGAAGAATAAAACCTCATAAAGGACCTATTAGTGTGAAATCATGGATCTTGAAGAAGAAGCCTACAATTTAATAAAAAGTCATAAAGAAGGCATTTTCCAGAATGTTATCTGGAAAGAGCTTGATATAGATAGCAGAAAATGCTCCAGGATTGTAAAAAAGCTTCTGGATAAAGACCTTATTACGCGAGAGGTTGGAGTTTCAAACGGGGCAAGAACATACCTACTGAGAGCAAAGGAAGAGGTTAAGGAAAAATATGACCTCCTGCTTGCAGGAGCATTGTTTTCAGCCTGTACAGGCTGCACCGGCGACTGTCAACCCGAATACTGCGGGAAACTCAGTGAATGGATTGGCAACCTCATGCAAGAAGCTGAAAGACCGGAAGAGACTGACAAAATCAAAGCCAGTATTGAAGATAAAGAAGAAGCTGAAGAGGAAATCTGATAGAAGATTTCCAAATCCAGCAGCCAATATTATCCTTAAAAATACTGGTAACCGCTAATTATATATAGAAGTGTTCCGTATTGGAGAACCCCTTCAATAAGGGAAAATAAGGTACAACGTGCTCCGGTAGTGTAGCTCGGCCAATCATTCCGGCCTTTCGAGCCGAAGACTCGGGTTCGAATCCCGGCCGGAGCACCAAATCCAACTTCTCACATCAAACTACTTATCGTATGAAACTTTTATTTCTGTAACTATTTCTCATAACACTTTCTATAA